>JAWXBP010000055.1 GCA_034440135.1 Planctomycetia bacterium | reverse complement strand
GACGCGTCCTTCGACCTCCGGCGAGCTACCGGTGTAGGTCGTGCCGCCGAGGCCGAGGCTGAAGCAACCGGTCGCGGTCGCCAGCAGGATTGCTTTGCAGAGCAACGCCAGGATTAGGCCAGACTTCGAGCGCATGGATATGCTCCGGGGGCTTTGCCAAGCTTATGGGGGAGTGTGAATATTCGGAAAGTCGGTGCGAGGCAAGATGAGTTTGATTGCCGCGCAGGATAGATGGGGGAACGGGGAAACAGCGGGAAAATCGTCGCTGGTAAATCGGACGGAAAAACAGTTCCCCGCGAAGCTGGCAATCCTGTTGTGGCCGAGTTCTAATAGCGGTCACGTTCCCGCTGGTTCCCTTTCCCGCCCATCCGAGACTCGCGAGGCCCCATCATGGCTCAGTCTGCTCGCCGTTGTGCCGATTGCGATACGAGTGAATCGTCGTCGTCCGTGTCGCGCCGCAAGTTCCTGCAGGCTTCCGCCGCGGTGGGCGCGGTGGCGGCGACGGGCGGGATTTACCCAGTCTGGTCGCGGGCCGACGAGGCCGTCGCCGCGACCGCGCCGGAAACCACGGTCGCCAAGTTGTATGGAATTCTGAGCGACGAGCAGAAACAGCAAATCTGCTTCGCCTGGGATCACGTTGATCCGAAGCGCGGGCTGTTGCGCACCCGGGTAGCCAACAACTGGCACATCACCGAGCCGGCGATCAACGACGATTTCTTCTCCGACGATCAGCGCGACTTGATTCGCGAGATCTACAAGGGGCTGCTGCATCCCGATTGGCATGCCCGGATCGATCGGCAGTTGGAAGACGACGCCGGCGGCTACGGCAACGATCAGAACATCGCCATCTTCGGCCAGCCGGGGGGCGATAAGTTTGAGTTCGTGATGACCGGCCGGCACATGACCATGCGCTGCGACGGCAACTCGACCGAACATGTGGCGTTCGGCGGGCCGATTTTCTACGGCCACGCCCCGCAGGACGAAGAAGAGCCAGGCCACCCTGGCAACGTCTTCTGGGAGCAAGGCGCCGCGGCGAACCGCGTGTTCGACATGCTCGACGGCAAGCAACGGGCAATCGCGCTGGTGAGCAATCTGCCGAATGAGCAAGCCGTGGCCTTCCGCGGTCCCAGCGGGCAGTTCCCTGGCCTGGCCGTGAGCGAGATGTCGGCCGATCAGCAAGGCGAAGTCGAAAAGGTAATTGCCAAGTTGGTGGAGCCGTATCGCAACGCCGATCGCGAGGAAGTCGCCGCGTGCCTCAAGTCGATGGGCGGCCTGGAAAAATGTTCGCTGGCGTTCTACCAGGATGGTGACATCGGCAACGACCAGATCTGGGACTGCTGGCGCCTGGAGGGCCCGTCGTTCGTGTGGTACTTCCGCGGCTCGCCACACGTCCACGTCTGGGCAAACGTAGCGTCGAGCCCGGATGTGAAGTTGAACGCGTAGGATGTAACCGCGAAAGGCGCGAAATCACGCGAAAGAAAAAACGAAGAACGTGCAGGGTCTTGGGCGGATGGCGCTCTGAACGATGTGCATTTAGGCGCGGGGCGTGCGCATTTCGTTGAAGCCCCAACGGGGCGGCCGATAGTAGCCAGGGGTGCAAACCCCTGGAAAACATGCGCGGAAGAAAGCCTTAGCCCCATCGGGGCGACACAAAGGCGTCGTCGAATTTGTGTCGCCCCGATGGGGCTAAATGGTTTCTCGTGGGTACGCCACCTATCGGCCGCCCCGGTTGGGGCTACGTATCGCGCGACCTGTTTTGTGTACCTCGACCGTACGTGAACACACGACAGCGCGCGGAATCTTAGGGTCGCTGTGCCGGCGCGCAACCCCGGTTATTCGCTGGACGATGAATCCGTGGGAACAACCGGTGGTTCGTCGAGAAGCAAGAGCTTGTAACACGCCGCTTCCTGATCGTTGCGGACCAGGAGATAGGGTCCCGCTAAAGCTGGCGTGTTCCAGGTTTTGCCGGTGATGGCTTGGATCTTGGCGTGTTCGACGTATTTTTCCGGATTGGCTTCGAGCAGCAATAGTTCGCCGTTTTCGGCCAGGACGAGGATGTCGTCGCCGACGAGGATCAATTGGCCGTGGCCGAAGCGGCCCTTTTTCCATTTGCGCTCGCCGGTTTCCAACTCCAGGCATTCCATGATGCCGTCGTCGAGCCCGTACACGTAGCCGTCGTGAATGGCGACGTTGGAGAGCTTTGTCTTCATGTTGCTGTTGCGGCCGTCGTACAGGTCTTCGACCGTGAACTTGCCGTCGGCGTCGGTTTTGAATTCCAACAACATGCAGCCGGTGCCGTAGCCGGTCGAACAGAACACGCGATCGTTGCCCACAGCCACCGGCTGCGCGACCTTCGGTTGATTGCCGGGCCAGTCGTAGGTCCAGAGGACTTCGCCGGTCTCGGCGTTGTGCCCGATGACGTTGAGTTGATTGACGATCACCACTTGCCGTTGTCCGCAAAGCGTCATCAGCGTCGGCGAACAATACGCGGTCTGTGAATCACCGCCGGACCATTTGCGTTCGCCGGTGGCGCGGTCGTACGCGACGAGTGAGTTTCCGTTCTTGCCGCCGGGGTTTGCGACGATCACGTCGTCATAGACGAGCGGCGATCCGGCCATGGCCCATTGCAGATTGTCGGCCTCGGCGTCCTTCAGGATATTGCGCGTCGGCCAGCGCGGCTTCCCATCCGCGAGGCGCAGGCAATTCAGGGCGCCCATTGCCCCGAGCGTGCAGACAAAGGGTTCGCCGTCTTCGAAGATGGTCGGCGTCGCGCGCGGACCGTCGCCCCCCATGAATTCGGAGAAACGCCCTTCGTCGGCGTGCTTCCAAAGTTCTTGGCCAGTGAGCAAATGGTAGCAGACGACGAATTCCTGAGTGCCGCGCTGTTCTTGCGTGACCGCGAGCTCGCCATAGACGGCGAACGACGACCAGCCCTCGCCGATCGGTTGCTTCCAAAGCTGTTGCGGCTTGACCTTGATCCAGTTGCGCCCGATGGTGATGTCCTCGATCACCGGATGGCGATTTGGGCCCAAAAACTGCGGGTAGCGGTACGGCGCTTGCAGCCACTCGGGTTTAATGTCCGTCGCGTCAGCCGCCGACTCGGTCGGGGCGCCGACAACTGCCGCGTTCGGCGCGGCTTCCCAGCGCCAGGCGTAAATCGGTCGCATGTTGCCGGTATAGCCGACGCGCCGCAGCGTGGCCGCGCGAAAGATCGCCACGCTGGCAATCGCGATGCCGCCGGCAATGAGCACGCGTTTGCGCGCGACGTCTGAGAGCCCGGCACCGAAGGCCAGCCAGAGCCATCCGGCAAACAGCCCGAGGATCACGAGCGCCGCGGTGGCGAGAAATTGAAATGCAGCATCGTCCAGCGCGGTTTGGATGCCGCCATACAGCGCGGCGAGCAAGATTGCGATGACGGCCAGGGCGATGAAGTTGACTCGCCGGCCCGGCGAGATGGTTTCCGTGGCAAGACTCATATCTCATTCCTCCGTGGTTCAACTGACGCGGCGACTTCGCGAGCCAGGAAAGGGCCGAGCAGTCCGTTCCGGGGAAATCATACAGGCCGCCGGGTGTTTGGCGAGAGGACGCCGAGCGAGTGAACGCGCGGGAATGGCATGACTCAACGTGCCGTTCGGATTATCCTGGGTCGAATCTCGACGAAACATCGTCCGCCGGCGCCAGGTAGTATCTTCGCCGGAAGCGCGTCCCCATTTATGTGAACAACTGAGCATTAGCCATGTTTGAACTTCGCCGATCGATCTTAAATACCAACATTTTCCGCCTCGTCCTGGTCGGTTTGGCCGCAAGCACCTGGGCGCCATTGTCCTGGGCCCGTCCCGCCACGACCAAGCTGCTGCCGAAGTCGACGCAGGCTTATATCTCCATCCCGGACGTGGCGGAGCTCAAGCTCAGGGCCCAGGACACTTCGACCGCGCGGATGCTGCGGGACAAGCAGGTCGAGCCCCTGGTGCGCGACCTGTACGGCACGGCGATGGAGTCGCTCGCCAAGTTCGAGGAAGAGCTGGGCATGCCGCTCGTGAAATTGCTGGAGATTCCTCAAGGGGAGTTGTCGGTGGCGTTCGTTGCGGTGAAGGAAGCGCGGCCCGCGTTGGTCGTGCTGATGGACGTGGGAAGCGACAACAAACCGTTCGATACATTCCTAAAGGCGGGACTCGCCCGGGCGGCGGAGGCGGGCATCGAACCACGCGAGGAGAAGTTCGGCGAGAAGTCGGTTTCCGTGCTGGATCTCTCCGGCGAAGACGGCAACCAGGTGTTGTATTGCCGACGTGAGGAGACGTTTGTCGTCACAACGGACGCCAAGGTGCTGGCCGAGCTATTGGAGGCCTGGGACGGAGGCAAGAATGAGTCGCTGTCGTCGGACGAAGCGTTCTCGCAGATTCGCGAGCGCGCTCGCGGCGCGGCGGACGAAGCGCCGCAGGTGATGTACTTCTTCAATCCGATCGGCATCGTCGAAGCGATCGGCGAAGATAACACCGCCGTTCGCCTGGCGGAATCGTTCCTGGCGCCTTTAGGTCTCGATGGCCTGCGCGGTTTGGGGGGCGAAATCACGCTGAATACCGGACAATTCGAATCGATTCACCGCGCCACGATTCTGATCGATGCTCCGCGACGCGGCGTGCTGGAATTGATCGCCGTCAAGGCAGGAGATACGGTACCCGAGAACTGGGTGCCCGCTGACGCGGCGAGCTATATGACGTTCAATTGGGACTTCCCGGAGATGTACGACGATCTCCGTCATCTCGTGGACAGCTTCCGCGGCGAAGGTTCCTTCTCCGAACGCGTCAACACGCCGTTCAAGAACGAGACGGGGATTGATCTGGAACAAGAAATCCTGCCGTATATCGAAGGGCGTGTAAGCATCGTCTCATCCATGACGCGCCCGGTGACGCTCACGTCGCAGACGGCCGTGTACGGATTCAAGTTGAAGGAACCGGACAAGCTTCGCCCGGTGCTCGACAAACTCGGGGAAAAGTACACCGAACAGTTGAGCAAGGAAACGTACGGCGCCATGTCGTTCTACAAGTTTTCTCCTCCAGGGTTGGAAGACAACCCCGAGGCCGCCAACGTGCCGCGTCCATGCTTCGGGATCCTGGGCGACTACTTATTGATTGCCAATCAACAGGCCGGCTTGGAGCAAGTGGTGCTGGCGTCCGAAGATCCCACGCGCTCGTTAGCCAGCACCGAGGATTTTAAGACGATCACCGAGGTCATCAAGCAGCTCCCCGGCGGCGAGTCGCCCATTGGCATTACATTCGCGCGCCCCGAGGAGAGTTTGCGATTCCTTTACGAGTTGGCAAACTCGGAACAGACTCGCAAGCAACTCGCCAAACAAGGCGAGGAGAATGAGTTCTTCGGCAAGGTCGGCGATGTCTTGGACAGAAACCCGTTGCCGCCGTTCGAGGTGATCGCCAAATACTTCGCTCCATCGGGCGCGATGATGGTGGAAGAAGAAACGGGCTGGCAGTACATCGATTTCTCGTTGCGGCGCGAGGAGACGGAGGAATAGCGTTCACGAAGGGCCCGGTTGCCGCCGACGTTCGAGTGAATTACGTTCAGAACTCACTCCCTGAACAATTGTTGCACGACTGAGGCATTCGATGGCCGCGCGACCCTTATCGCTTGTCGCTCCCGATTGGTGGGACTACACGACGCTCGACCGTGGGTTGCTGGACGATGCGGCGCGGCTCACCGCCGATGATCTCTTTGCGCTGTCGCGGCCCGGCTTCACGGTTCGCTTCTACGACACCATCGAAGAGTTCTACCTGGCCGAAGCGCTGGAATACATTCACGCCTGGCGGCAATCGACGCCGGAACGTCCGGCCGGAATCTGCGGCCCGATCGGACCCACGGAGCAATTGCCGCTCGTGGCGCGATTGGTCAACGAACTGGAAATCGACCTGCGCCATGCACACTTTTGGGGCATGGACGAATGGGTCGTCGACGGCCGCGAAACGCCGGAGAGCTTTTCGTTATCTTTCGCCAAAGCGGACCGCGAGTTGTGTTTCGATCGCATCCGCGCGGATTTGCGGATGCCGGAAAGCAACCTGCACTTTCCGCGCGTGGCCGAGATCGACGCGTTCCGCCGTTCGTTTGACGAGGCACGCTGCGTCGTAATGCAGGGCGGTCAGGGCGAGATCAAACATTGGGCCTTCAATGATCCAGTCCGCCGCGCCGGCGTGTTTCGCGACCAACCGCCGACGCCCGCCGAGTATCGTCAACTTGGCACGCGCGTCGTCGAACTGCATCCGATGACGATTATTCAAAACGCCCGCACGTCCGGCGGCGGCGTGGTTACCAACGTGCCGACGCAAGCGCTGACCGTGGGGCCTGCCGAGACTTGGAAAGCGGAGAAAGTCTCCATCTGGCACGCCGGCACGCATGACAACCCGTTCGGGCAACGGCTCACGGCGCTGATGATTGGTAAGAAGCTACCGGACAGTTCGGTGCCGATGTCTCTGTTGGCGGATCACCCGAACGTGCAGTTCAATTATCTGCGGAGCGGGATCGGGAGCTGCGCGGCGGAGATGCATTGAGTGGGTGGGCGATGTCGTCGCTCCCAGCCCCGAACCCCCGTCGAAAGCGGCTTGTCTAGCCGCTAAACTCTCGTAATCCGGCTAAGCCGCCGGCCCGTTAACCGAATCTCCAAATGTCCGGTTAACGTACCCGAGATATTTGCGCAATGATTGCTCCCAGTGGAGTTTACGCTCGCCATGATCAAGAAACGATTGATGACCCCCGGGCCGACGCAGGTGCCGGAAGAAGCCCTGTTGAGCCTCGCTAAGCAGGTCACTCACCATCGAACAGCGGAATTCCGCAAGTTGTTCGCCGAGGTGCTGGTCGGGCTGAAAGAGGTCTTCGCGACCAAACATGACGTGATCGTGCTGACCAGCTCCGGGTCCGGGGCGATGGAGGCGGCGGTCGTCAATCTGATGCCGCGCGGCGGAAAGGCGATCGTCCTCGAAGCCGGCAATTTCGCCCAGCGCTGGCGGAAGATCTGCGATGCCTTTGGCATCGAGGTCGTCCGACATGAAGTCACCTGGGGCGAAGCGGTCGATCCGGCCGACGTGAAGGCGCTGCTGGAAAAGCATCCGGACGCCGTAGCGGTGTTCGGCACGTTGATGGAAAGCAGCACGGGCGTTGGGCACGACGTGAAGGCGATCGGCGAGGTCGTTCGGGACTCGAAGTCGCTGTTCGTCGTCGACGCCATCAGTGGCGCGTGCGTCATGGAATGCCGCACCGACGAGTGGGGGATCGACGTCTTGGTCGTCGGGTCGCAGAAGGCGTTGATGCTGCCCCCCGGCCTGGCGTTCGTGACGCTCAGCCCCGCCGCGGTGAAGCAGATGGAACAGGTCAAGCCGCAGGCGTTTTATTTCGACCTCAAACAGCATCGCAACAAGATTCTGGAGGGGCCGGATACGCCCTGGACCCCTGCCCATACGATGATCGCGGCTCTGGCGGAGAACCTCAAACTGATTCGGGCCGAAGGGATCGAGAGGGTCTGGTCGCGGGCCAAGACCCTGGCGCGGGCGACCCGGGCTGGGTTGGAGGCCATTGGGTTAGAGTTGTTCGCGGCACGTCCGGCGGACGGTCTCACGAGCGTTTATCTGCCGACCGACGTCGATGGCGGCGCGTTTCTGAAGCGGCTGGAAAGCCGATTCGGCATCAAAGTCGCCGGCGGCCAGGCCCATTTGAAGGGGAAGATCTTCCGGATCGCGCATATGGGAATCGTCGATGAGTTGGACATCCTCAGCACGTTAGCGGCGATCGAGTTGGTGCTGGACGAACTCGGCCGCAGCGTGGAGTTCGGCGCCGGGTGCCGCGCGGCGCAGCGCGTCTTGGCGGAATCGCATCCGGCCACTGTGGCTTAGCCGTCCACTCGTCACTCTTTTCGAGTCACGAAAACTCGGGGGCCCGCCACTCGCTGGCGGGCCCCTGGATGTCGATTTTGCATGAATTTTCTACGTAATCGACAAACTCCATTGAAAGTGTAACGGGAAACGATTAGCTTGCTATTGGATTCCCCAGCGCATGGACGACTCTTTTCTTGGGAATCCAACCACTCGGCTTGGATGTTTTCAAGGGTCTTTAGCAAGCGCGCCTTCGTGAGTCAGTAGCTCGTCTCTCCGGGCAGGGATTTCGGCGTTGCCGCAGCCCGACGGCGCAAGGTTCCAGGTTTCATGAAGCAGCGCACCTTGCGAGCGCAGGCGCTTGAACCGCGCGCGCTCTTGGCCGTCGACGTGTCCCTGGACGTACTGTCCGGCGAGCTTCGCATATTGGGCACTCCCAACGACGACGTCGTCGAAGTGGCCAACGATCTGCTGTCGATCCACGTTACGGACACGAGCGGCGCCAAGGCCGAGCGGCAGTCGTTTTCGAAGCTGCTGGTGCGTTCGATCTCCTTTCGTGGCGGCGACGGCGACGACGCGTTCGTCACCCGCGTGGACCTGCCGGCATCCATCTATGGCCAGGAAGGCAACGATACGCTCGTCGGCGGACCGGCGGCTGATCTCCTCGTGGGAGGGAATGGCAACGACGTATTGCGCGGCGGCGCAGGAGTGGACCGGCTCCTCGGGGGCATAGGCGCCGACCAGTTGTTCGGCGATGACGACGCCGATCGGCTGGAAGGCGAAGACGGCGATGATTTGCTCCGCGGCGGACGTGGCGACGACCTGCTGATGGGCGGAACGGGCAGTGACCAACTGTACGGCGACGAAGGGGACGATTCGCTGAACGGCGCTGAGGACCGCGACAATCTCTACGGCGGGATCGGCAACGATATTCTGCGCGGCGGCGACACCCGGGATATCCTCCGCGGCAATGAGGGGGACGACCAACTCTTTGGAGACGCCGGCAGCGATATTCTTCGCGGCGACGAAGGCAACGACACGCTCAACGGAGACGTCGGCGCCGACCAACTCTACGGTGGCGCGGGGAATGACACGCTCGATGGCGGCGCCGGCGACGACGCGCTAAATGGGGACGAAGGCGACGACCTGCTGATGGGTCGCGAAGGCAACGACGTGCTGTCTGGCGGCGCTGGGAACGACGACCTGCGTGACGACGATGGCTTCAACCAACTCTTTGGCGACGACGGAAACGATCTTCTCTCGGGTGGGCCGCTGGCGGATTTTCTCCGTGGTGGCGCAGGCAACGACGTGCTGCGCGGCTCAGGCGGCAACGACGAAATCTGGGGCGAAGCCGGCTTCGACGTGCTGCGAGGGGGCGACGGAAATGATGCGCTCGACGGCGGGCTGGATCGAGATGAACTCTACGGCGAGGACGGCGCCGATCGGCTCGACGGCGGCGCCGGAGACGACACGCTGGACGGTGGCGCGGGGGACGACGCGCTGAATGGAGACGACGGCGACGATCTGTTGCTTGGCAGAGATGGCGACGACATTCTCTGGGGCGGCGCCGGGAACGACGACCTCCGCGGCGACGAAGGGACCAGTCAACTCTTCGGCGGCGACGGCAACGATCTCCTCACGGGCGGACCTCTGGACGACTTGCTGCGCGGCGGGCTTGGCAACGATGTATTGCGTGGCCTGAGCGGCGACGACGAAATCTGGGGCGATGCAGGCTTCGACGTGCTGCGCGGCGACGACGGCAATGACCGGCTCTTCGGCGGATTGGACCGTGACGAGATCTACGGCGGACTTGGTGATGATTTCCTCGACGGCGACGACGGTGACGACTGGCTGGTTGGCGACGAAGGGAATGACCTGATCTTTGGACGCGCAGGGCGCGACGACATCTGGGGCGGCGCCGGCGACGACCGGATTTACGGCGGTGATGATGCGGACACAATCAATGGCGGCGATCACGCCGACTTGATCCGCGGAGAGGCCGGCAATGACGTGATTCTAGGCGGCGCCGGCGACGACAACATCAACGGCGACGACGGCCACGACGACATCCAAGGGAACGACGGCAACGACGAGTTGATGGGCGGGCGCGGCAATGATACCGTCCGCGGCGGCTGGGGGCTTGATCATATCCGCGGCCTGGACGGCGACG
>JAWXBP010000054.1 GCA_034440135.1 Planctomycetia bacterium | reverse complement strand
TTTAGTGTATTTGCGGACTACGCGGCCGTCAACATAAAATGCGACAGTTTTTTCACAGTTATGGTTGCAAGTTTTAGGCCGGTCGAAATTCCCACTCCGATACGGCCGTCGAATGCCGCTGGATGCGAAAATCCGCTGGCAACATCCTCTTGCAGGGAAATCGTTTGCGTCTGGAATGCTCGGATTGTAAGCGTCTGAATCACACTTGCCAACCGCTAGCGCCGTGATCGATTTGCGATCGGTGGGTTGGTAGTCGTCGCGCTCATCGCGGCCAGACTAAACTCCTCGCCGCCCGTTTCCCAGGCCGGCAGAACCATGATCTTGCCGTCCCCCATGCGACCGGTGCGGGCGATCTCGACGATCTTCTTGACGATTTCCTCGACCCGGGTGTCGTCGACCCAGAGGCAGATTTCGACTTTTGGCAGAAAGGCGAGGGCGTATTCGCCCCCTTCGTACTGGTCAAGATAGCTCTTCTGGCGACCGAAGCCTTTGACCTCGCGTACCGTGCAAGCCTCGATCGGCGCCCGTTTGAGTCCTTCGAGCACCTTTTCGACCAGGAACGGCTTAATGACGGCGATGACTTGCTTCACAGGAACCGTCGCGGAAGAGGTTGGCCGTCAGGCGAAACTAGCACGCTAACTGAAGAAGTTCTCGCCGAACAGGTTCAGCGGCGGCTGTGTGACGACGTCCATATCGCCGTGGACCGCCGTCTGACAGGATAGACGCATTGTCTCCTCATTGCCAATGTAAGCCAACGAAAGCTTCAGCCGCGCTTTTTCGAGGAATCCCATCGGACTGGCGTGGTCTTTCCCCTTCGTGATCAGCACCCGGCAACTGCCGCATTGGGCCCAGCCTGGACAGTGCAGGACTTTATGCACGTGCGGGTAGACCTCGATGCCGGCCTTCATGGCTTCCTGGCGGAGGTTGGCGCCTTCGGGCACCTGGAGCTGCTTTTTCTCGTTCACGAAATTGACGATCGGCATCTCGCGTCTTCCCTAGAGTTGGCCGGCGTTGCCGTCGAGCGACTCAATTCGCTCGGCGTCCGCGGCGCAAGGACTTCTCCTGAGCAAATTTAACCTAAAACCGGGGCCTCGCAAGGAGTTTCAGTTCCTGTCCGCCGAGGATCACGTTGAAACCTAAGAAAGTCACCAATCCGGCCAAGGCGGGCACGCCCATCCGCAGCGCTTGCGACGATGTTCCCGGCAGATTCGGCAATTGTCCCAGCAGCAATAGCACGACCACGGTCATGATGAGGCAACCGGCGACTGCGCGACCGATAGTACTGAGAAGCTGATTCCAGGCCAGCGGCTGACGGAACCGCGCAAACAAGTATACGAGCGCGAAAAACTGCACGAGCGCTGTTAGCGTCGTCCCGACCGCGAGACCCAATTCGGCAAGCGGCCAGACCAGCGCAATGTTCGAAATGAAATCCATTGCCACGATCAACATTCCAAGTCGCAAGGGCGTCCTGCGATCGTCCATGGCGTAGAACCCGCGGACAATGACCGGGATGCCGCAGTAGGCCCAGGCCCCGGCGCCATAACAGGCGATCATCCGCGCGGTGCGGGCGGCGTCGTGCGCTGTGAACTCGCCTCGTTCCAGCATCAACCGCGAGATTGGCTCGGCCAATAACACCATGCCGACGGATGCCGGCAGGCCGAAAAATAGCACGAGTCTCAATCCGGCTACGAGATCGTCGGCGATGCGTTGGCGCTCGCCCCGCGCCGCGTGACGGGCCAAGAGCGGAAAAATGACCGTCGCCACCGCCACGCCAAGCATGCCGACGGGGAACTGATACAGCCGCTCACCGTAGTAAATCGCCGAGGCGGCGCCGACGGTCAACGGGTATTGCCAATCGGGCCCGAGCCAGGCGATGACTTTCTCGCCTTCGTTCGGCGCCGTAAGGCTCCAGGCCACGAGGCTGTCGAGGAGCGTATTAATCTGCGTGACGCCCAGGCCGAGCACCATCGGCAGCGTCGCCTTGGCCGTCTGCAAAAAGCCTGCGCGGGCCGCAGTCCAATCGTAGTCCCAGCGAAAGCCAAGTCTGCGAAGCGCGCTCCAGAGCGCGATGAATTGAAAGACGCCGGCGGCGGAAACCGAGGCCGCCAGGATCAAGGCCTCGCCTCGATTGTCAGACGCGAAGCGAGGCGCAAGCCACCAGGCGGCGAGGAGCATCGAGATGTTCAAAATGCTGGGCGACAGCGCGGCCAGCGTGAAATTACCATATACGTGCAGCGTGCTGGAAAGATGGGCCGTCAGGCATACAAAAACCACGAACGGCAACATCGTGGCGGCGAGTTCCGCGAGCAGCGCGGCGTCGCCGCCGGTTGGAGCCAGATTCCAGGCCAGCAGGCAAACGAGTTCGAGGGCCACGACGACCAGCGTCGCCGCGCAGCCGAGCCAGAGCAGCACCACGCTGGCGAGTTTCCAGGCATCGCGTTGACCATGTTCCGCAGCGCGGGCGAGGACTGGGACATATCCGGCGGAGAGGGCGCCTTCGCCGACCAGGCGTCGGAAGAAGTTCGGCACCCGCATGGCGACAACGAACGCATCGAGTACTCCGCTACCGGACATGCCGAGCAGCGAGGCGGTGGCAATATCGCGGAGTAGACCTAATACGCGACTGGCGAGCGTGCCGAGGCAGGTTACCACAACGCCGGCAAAGGGACGGCGCGGCCGCGGATTCAGCGGCGCGGGCGAGTCGGCGTTGGGGGCGGCGAGTTCCGTGGCGTTCAAGCTGCATCCCGGCAGGTCGGTGGGCCGACGCGGCGAGATCCGCCATCGGGAACGCGCATTCTAGCGCGTCCCCCGCCTTCCAGGCAGGTCAGCCTGGGAAGCGACTACTTGGGGCGCGCGCGGCCGCATTCGCAGATCAGCCGGAGCACGCCCCGACGCAGCGTCGTCGAGTCGGTCGCCTGCTTGGCTTCGTTCGCGACGACTTCGGCCTTGGCGGCCAATTCCGGGCAATCGCAGGCGGCGCCGGAAAGGGCGATAAACTCGCTGACCTGGCGGACCTGATCCCAATCGCCGGCCAGAGCGGCCTCGACTAAGCGATCGATCCGGCTGGGCAAGCTGTTGAGGAACGCGTCGACGCGGGCGTTGTTGGCGGCCAGACGAGCGGAGAGCTTCGCCAAGTCGGGACGCATGGTGGTCGCGGACATGATTCGACCCTTGTGGAAGGCGGGGAGGCAAACGCCGGGGAGCCAATCTCCGGTGTGGCGGCGTTGCGCAAAGGTAGGTTGCCGATTCGCCACGCGCGGCTGGGGGGCGGGAAAATTGGGAAACCAAGGCTGGAAATCATTACCAGCGGTAAAACCGCGCTGTCCGTCGCGTCGCCGACGCCCGCCCGGATTGAAGCGTGCCCAATCTGCGGATGGCACGGGTTTTAAGCTCATCCCGGAACGACGGAAAACGTCTCGGTGCGGGGTTGCAGAGGCGGGGGATTTGTGGAGAATGGCTTGATTCGCCGCCGGGCGAAGGTGGCTTCGTAGGACGCAGTCCAGCGAAGTTTCACGCCGCGTATCGCAGCAACCTCGTTGCGCCGCGATGCCTGGCCGAACGCCGGCCCTCGTTGGCCAGCGGACTCAAATCACCGTGTGAATCGGTTCCTAAAGCACGCGCAGGAAGTGTGATGAGCGACGTATTGAACGTGAAGAAGCGGGAAACGCAAGGCAAGAAAGCCACCCGGCGGTTGCGGGCGACTGGCGTCGTGCCGGCAGTCCTCTACGGTCACAAAGAAGCCAACGTGACACTTTCGGTCTCCAGCACGGAGCTGACGCCGGTGCTCAAGCACGGCGGCAAGCTGGTCGAGCTGCGCGGCGAAGTGACCGAGAAGGCGCTCATCCGCGAGCTGCAGTGGGATGTCTACGGCAAGCACGTCTTGCACGTCGACTTCGCCCGCGTTTCGGAGCATGAGAAAGTCCATGTGACCGTGCCCGTCGAACTCCGCGGCGACGCCGTCGGCGTGAAGAACGGCGGCATCGTCGAACAACCCATTCACGAAGTCCACATCGAGTGCCCGGCCAGCGCGATCCCCGAAAAGATCGTGGTTCGGATCGCCGATTTGCAATTGAATACCTCGTTGACGATCGGCGACATCGTGCCGCCGGATCAGGTGAAGATTCTGGACGACGCGGACCTGGTGGTGGTAACCTGCCATACGCCGATCGATTCGGCGGATGAAGCCGGTGGAGCGGGTTCGGTCGAGCCGGAAATCATCGGTCGCGCGGCGAAGGAAGAAGGAGACGACGAGAAATAGTCACCCCGGAACGAGGTCGAGGGTTGCCGCATGAAGTTGGTCGTGGGCTTGGGCAATCCGGGCCGCAAGTACGAGGGCACGCGGCACAATATCGGCTTCGAGGTGATTTACGCGTTAGCTCGCAAATTCGCCACGGGCCGGCCGCGAACCGATTTTCAGGCCGAAGTGGTGGAAGCGACGACGGGTTCCGAACGACTGCTGCTGATTTGCCCGCAGACGTTCATGAACCTGAGCGGCGCCAGCGTGCTGAAGGCGCGAGACTTTTACAAGTTGGAGAACACCGAGCTGTTGATCGTGTGCGATGACTTCAACTTGCCGCTGGGCAAGTTGCGAGTGCGAGCAGGCGGGTCGGCGGGCGGTCAAAAGGGACTGCAAGACATCATCCGCTGTTTGGGAACGGAGACGTTTCCCAGGCTGAGGATTGGGATCGGCGAGCCGCCCGAGCAGTGGGAAGGCCGCGATTTCGTGCTCAGCAAGTTCACTAAGGACGAGCAGACGGAAGTGGGCATCGCGGTGGCCCGGACGGTCGATGCGGTGGAATGTTGGGCGACCGCGGGCATCGCGGCGTGTATGAATCAATTCAATTCAACGAAATAACTCGGGCTTGTCGAGGAGCGAAGTCGCTTGTCTACCAACGTTTACGAAGGCATGTTCATTCTGGATGCGAACCGCTATTCCCGCGATGCGGGGGGCGTGGCGAACCAGATCACGGCGATCATCACCAAGTGCGGTGGCGAGATTCTCGTCAGCCGGTTGTGGGAGGAACGCCGCCTGGCGTATCCGATCAACGGGCAGCGCAAGGGAACCTACTGGCTGACCTATTTCAAGCTCGACCCCAAGCAGGTCGCGGCGGTGAATCGGGAATGCCAGTTGAATGACAACATCCTGCGCAACCTGGTCATCAAGATCGACGCCCGGATCTCGGACGCGTTGATCAGCCATGCCATTGCCGGCCCGCAGGCGGCCAAGCCGCCCGCGCCGCCGGAAGTGAAAGTCGAAGCCGTGCCTGTGATCGACGAAGAACTTGCCGCTGCGATCGAAGCCTAGTTTGCCCCCTGCCTGCGGCTCAGCGAGCGCGTTAATACTTCACGCTGACCGTGCGTGCGTTGGCCCAACCCGGAAATGAACCTATGGCGAGCTTTAACCGCGTCATCCTGATGGGGAATGTGACGCGCGATATCGAGTTGAAATACACGCAGTCCCAGTTGGCGGTGACGGAACTGGGGCTCGCGGTCAACGACAAGCGCAAGAACGCCAAAGGGGAATGGGTCGAGGAAACCACGTTTGTCGACGTGACCCTGTGGGGACGCACGGCGGAGATCGCCAGCGAGTACCTCTCCAAGGGAGCGCCGGTGCTGATTGAAGGCCGCTTGAAGCTCGATTCCTGGGAGACTAAGGAAGGCGACAAGCGATCTAAGCTGCGGGTTGTAGGCGAAAACATGCGTCTGCTCGGCGGCCGCGGAGGCGGCGGTGGTGGAGGAGGCGGTAGCGGAAGCAGTAGTCGCGGCGGAGGCGGTGGACGATCGGCGCCACAATTTGACGAATCAGAATACTCCTCCGGAGCGGAGGAGTTCGGCGGCCGCTCGAGCAGCGGCGGCGGATCAGGTGGCGGCGGCGGCTCAAGTGGCGGGGGCGGAGACGACATCCCGTTCTAATGCCGCGAGACAAGTTGACACGGAAGCAAACCACGAATCACCAGAAATCGAAGTAGCACGACATGGCAAACTCTGAACTCAAACGTCGCCGGCGCGGATTGACGATTTCCAAGCGGCTGCCCAAAGCGGAAAACGGCGATATCGAGCTGTTGCTGATCCAGTCTGTGGATCACCTCGGCAAGCAGGGGGACGTGGTCCACGTGAAAGCGGGCTACGCCAACAACTTCCTGATGCCGCAGGGATTGGCCACGATCGCCACGCCGCACCACAAGCGGATGGTCGAGAAGCACAAGGCCAAGCTCCAGGACATCCAACGCTCCCGGCTGGCCGGACTGCAAGCTCAAGCGGACGCTTTGAGCCATCAGAGCATCACGATCGAAGCCAACGCCAACGACGAAGGCCACCTCTACGGCTCCGTCGGTTCGTCGGAGATCATCCGCGCCCTCAAGGCCCAGGACATCACGATCACCAGCGATCAGGTCAAGCTGCGCGGACCGCTCAAGGAATTGGGACTCTACACGGTCAACATTCACTTGGGCCAGGAAATCGAAGCCGAGCTCAAGGTCTGGGTCGTACCCACCGTGCGCGACGAAGAAGCCACGCCGCCGCCGGTGAAGACTGAACCCACGGCCGGCTAAGCGAATTCGACAGGTTATTCACGCAGTATTTCCAAACAGCGCGGCGCGGTTCACCTAGAATCGCGCCGCGTTTTTGCTGCGCTGATTCCGGTTTTTCACCGCTGAGGCCATTCAGTCATTCGACATTCAGATTTGATTCGACATTCAGATTTGGAAATTCGTCATTCCCATCACCATCCCCAAGCGGCTGGTTGTGTCCGTTGCCGGTTGCGTTAAGATGCCGGGCCCGATTAGGTTGACGGAAAAGGAACTCACGGATGGCCGCATTTCAGCGAGTTGACGAAGTAACTTCCACGCGGCGCAATGGATCCGACGTGCTGGACCGGCTGCCGCCGCAGAATCTCGAGGCGGAACGCGGCGCGATCGGGAGCATTCTCTATGATCCCGACATGTGCGACGAAGTGTCGCTCGTCGTGCGGCCGGAGGATTTCTACTCCGACGCCAATCGCAAGCTGTTCGAGCACGTGCTCGGCATGCACAACGACGGGCTGCGGATCGACAGCACGCTGCTGCACGAACGGTTGCGCAAGAGCGGCGATCTCGATTTCATCGGCGGCGTCGCTTACTTGATGGAAGTCGCCGAGTCGGTGCCGCACGCGGCGAACGCGGTCTACTACGCGCAGATCGTCCGCGACAAAGCAACTCTGCGCTCGCTGATTCATGCCAGCACGGAAATCCTTCGCGACGCCTTCGACGAATCGATCGAAGGGCGACAGATGCTCAGCCGTGCGGAAGAGAAGATCTTCGGCATCCTGGAGCGCGGCGGCGGCGGCGGCGAGGCCACGCCCATGGCGGACGTGCTGCACGCGGCGCTCGATCGGATCGACGCGCGGCTGGAACGCGGCGCTGGCATCGGCGGCATCTCCACGGGTTACGGGGACCTCGATCAGCAGACCGGCGGGCTGCATAACTCGGAGTTGGTGATCCTCGCCGCGCGACCGAGTATGGGCAAAACGGCGCTGGCGACGAACATCGCGGACAACGTCGCGCGCGAAGGCCTGGCCACGCTCGTGGTTAGTTTGGAAATGTCGCGCCTGGAGCTCGCGGAACGCATGCTCTGCGCGCGGGGGCGCATCAACGGCCACAAATTGCGTAACGGCTTCATTTCGCCTGGCGATCGGCGAAAACTGGTCGAGACCTTCGCCGAGATGAGCAAGATGCCGTTGTTCATCGACGACGCTCCCAATCGCACGATGACCGAAATCGCGGCCACGGCCCGGCGGCTCAAACGGCGCGAGAAGCTGGGGCTCGTGGTGATCGATTACTTGCAATTGATCGAGCCGGATAACCCCAAAGACCCGCGGCAGGAGCAGGTGGCAAAGATCGCGCGGCGATTGAAGGGATTGGCGCGGGAGCTGTCGATTCCGGTACTCTGCTTGGCACAATTAAACCGGCAAACGGAATCCTCGAAAGAGAATATCCCACGGCTCAGTCACTTGCGCGAGTCCGGGGCCATCGAGCAGGACGCCGACGTGGTGATGTTCGTCCACCGCGAGGAGTACTACGCCACCAACGAAGAAGATAAAGCGCGGCTCGCGGGCGAGGCCCAGATCATCATCGCCAAGCAGCGCAACGGCCCCATCGGCGATATCAAGCTGGCCTGGTTGCAGGACTACACGAGGTTCGAGAACCTTGCCCGCGAAGACTACGGGCTTGGGGAGTTTTAGGCAGTCTTCTTAGGTGGCGCATTGGACGCGGCTAGGTTTGTGAACGTTAAATCGGCGTCGGAGACGCCTCCCGCAGGTTTTGGAGCGAGGGAGCGATGTAGGCTCTGAGCGGCGATAGGGATATAATCCGGCCGCTCTTGGGAAATGAGTTCCCAGCGCGTTTTACGGCCAACCCCATCGAATTGCTGGGCAGGATGACCGGACAAGGACGTCCGCGTACATCGCTTTCGGATCGGCTCCCGCTGCGCTGGACGCTTCAGGGAGGATGGTGGGCGTGCGCCGTCTGGTGCCTGCTCGGCGCCAACGCTTCCGCCGCGGACTTGGAACTGCGCGTACGACTGGCCTGGGGCGATGGCGCCGCGACGCGCTGGCAAGGCGTCATCTCGCTCAGCTCCGGCGAATTATCCGCGCCGGTTCCATTAGGGATCGAAGCGGACGAGTCCGGCTCGATGTGGATTGAAGACGGCGCGTTGCAAGTCGCCGGACGCAGTCCGCGCCGCTATGAGGGAGTCGACGTCACGGTCACTGCTCCGGACGACGCGCAATTGTTGGTGCAATTGAACGCGCCCGACGGAGCCGCGGGCGAGTCACTGTCCATTCCTGTGGCGGATTTGGTAGCGGAAACCGTCACGCTGGAGCTCGATGAACAGGACAATCGACTCGTCGCGCGGCGCGCGCCGGGCGATCAACTGCGCGTAGAGTTGGATCGCGATCAACTGGTGTGCGGCCCCGGCGAGTCCTTGGCGCTCCGCGTCAGGCCGCATGAGTTAGGAATCTCCGCGGATACGCGGGTCGAAGTCGTATGCGAACTGAGGCCCGCGCGGGCGGACGGCGCGCTCTGGCGGAACGAACAGGAATGGAATTCGCCGGCGCGTGGCGTTGCAGGAGAGAGCCTGGACTTTGACCTGCAATTGCCGGACACGGAAGGCGTGTATGACGTGGTCATCACCGCGCGGCGGCGCAGCTTGCAACGGCTTGGTCTGAAGCAAACGGTGGCGGAGCGCCGTGTGCAACTCGTCGTCATTGATCCCGGGGCGGCGCCGGCGCAAGAAGCGACCGCCCCGCCCACGCCGCTGGAAGAAATCGATCCGACGGCGGCTCGCTGGTGGGAACGGCTCACGACGGTGCCGCTGATTCCGGGAATTCGCAAAGGCCCAATGGGCAGCGGCGACTTGCGTGTTGTGCGACTCGAAACCGGAGCGTTCGTCGAGCTCGCGGCGAACGACGCGCCGCGCGAGATCAGTTGGGAAGCCTACTTGTTGCCGGTGAAACACCCTGGCCAGCCGCATGTGCTGGAAGTAGAGTTTCCGAGCAACGTGCCGCAACAGCTCGGCATCAGCGTGATCGAGCCGAATGCGGCGGGAGCGGTCGCACCGGTGGGACTCGACTCCGGCGTCTATCTGGGCGACGAAGCTCGCGACGCCGCGCCGGGCACGGTGAAGCACCGCTTGATTTTCTGGCCGCGCACCAAGACTCCGCTGGTATTGATGACCAATCAAAGCGGCGCGCGGTCCGCCGTGTATGGAAAAATCCGTCTGAGCGAACACAGCGGACGGTTGCCGAGCGCGCCGCGCGGCAGCCCAGCAGCGCCGGAACGAATGATCGCGGCGTACTACGATCGACCGCTGTGGCCGGAGCATTTCGGCGCGTCCGAAGCACTCGATTCCACCAGCGGACGCTCGCTCAAAGACTGGCGAACGTTCTACGACGGCGCCACGCGATTGGTCGATCACTTGCGCCAGACTGGCCGGAACGGCCTGATTGCTCCGGCCTGGAGCGACGGCTGCGCGCTGTATCCGAGTCTGACGATCGAGTCGACGCCGCGCTACGACAACGGGGCGTTCTTTGCCACAGCACAGGATCCGATTCGCAAGGACGTGCTGGAGTTGCTGTTTCGATTGTGCGATCGAGAAGGGATTCAATTCGCGCCGCAGTTGGATTTCGGCGCTCCGTTGGCCAGCTTGGAAGCGCTGAAGCGCGCCGGAGGGACGTCCGCCGTTGGCTTGGAGTGGGTCAACGCCGAGGGAAAAACGTGGAGCGAGGTCGAGCCATCTTTTCGCGGCCAGGAGCCATACTACAACGCGATCGATCCGCGCGTGCAACAGGCGATGCTGGCCGTCGTGAGCGAACTCACCGGCAGGTATGGGCATCATCCGTCGTTCGCCGGCCTGGCGGTCCAACTCTCGGCGCATGGATATGCGCAATTGCCCGGCCCTGAATGGGGAATGGACGAAGTGACGGTCGCGGCGTTCGCGCGCGACACTGGCTTCGCGATTCCTACGCAGGACACTGCCGCAGCGACGACGCTATTGTTGGGAAAGCATCGCGAAGCCTGGTTGAAATGGCGCGCGGAACGGCTAGCGTCGCTGCATCGCGAAATGCAGCAGGCGGTCCTGCAGGTGAAACCGTCGGCCCGGGTATTCTTGACCGGGGCGCACTTGCTGGAACACAGCCATTGGGAACAAGACTTACAGCCGAGCCTGTCGCGCAGTCTGAGTCTGGAGCAACTCTGGTTGCGAGCCGGGATCGCGCCCGAGCATTATCTTGGCGCCCAATTGCCGCTGCTGTTGCGCCCTACACGGCTCGAGGCCGCGGATTCGCTCTCCGAGGGAGCGATCAACCTGGAAATGAATCAGGCAGTCGATATCGATCGCCGCCTGGAACGATTGTCTGCCACGGGCGCGATCTTCTATCACGAACCGCGCACGATGCGGGTCCACGATTTCGAGCGGCAGAGTCCGTTCAAGTCGACTTACTGCTGGCTCATTTCTCAGCCCACGCCTGTTGGCGCGGAGAATCGTCGCCGCTTCGTGCATGCATTGGCAGGGCTAGACGCGGAAGTCATCGTGGACGGCGGATGGACGCCTCCGACAGGTGATGAAGACGCACTGCGAGACGTGATCGACGCCTATCGCAACTTGCCGGCGGCGCGTTTCGTGACCGTGCCTGGCGCTACGCAGCCGATCATCGGACGCACACATCGCGCAGGGCAATCGACGTACTTATATCTGGTCAATGACTCGCCGTGGCCGGTCACGGCCAACGTGGCGTTACAGCTGCCGCCAGCGGTTGCTTTGGAAGGCCTCGCCGCGCGCGGAACGCTGCCAGTGGCACGCGGAACCGGGAACGCGAGGATGTGGACGGTAGAATTGGCGGCCTACGACCTCGTCGCAGTGCGGATGAACTCGCCGCAAGTGGCTGTGACGAATATTACGTCCACGGTCACGAAGCAAGCGACGGACGAGCTCGCGCGGCGCGTGAACGACGTTTGGACGCGCGCCAAATTGCTGCGAAATGCAGAGACGATGCCGCCGCTGGCGAACGCGGACTTCGAAGCTGCAACCGATGACGTCGTGACCATTCCCGATTGGTTCGTGGCAGGATCGAAGCAATCGGTCGCGTTGGATCCGCAACAACCGCATGCCGGAAAACTGTCTGTACGGCTGACAAGCGATGGAGACGTCACGTCGCTCATCAGTCCGACATTTGCGTCGCCGCAACTCGGTCGTTTGCAAGTCCGCGCATGGTTGCGCGCGGCGGATGCGAACCGCGAAGCGCCGCTGCAGGTCGTCGTAGAAGGATTGTTGAATGGAGAACCATTCGAACGCCGCATGGGTTGCGGAACGATTTCGGATACTTGGATCGAGCGGCAATTTGAGTTCACTGACCTGCCGCCCGAGGGCGTGGAGGCCATTCGCGTGCGATTCGAGATGCTCGGCGCGGGGCAAGTTTGGGTGGACGACGTGAGCCTGGTCGCCGCCGGCTTCCGGCCAGCGGAGATGGCCGAGTTGGCGAAGATTCTGCAACTCGCCAGCGATCGTCTGGATAAAGGACAACTGCGCGATTGCCAGACGCTCATGGAAGGCTACTGGCCGCAATTCATTGAGCGTTGCGCACCAATGCCGTCGCGCTCGGACGTGAATCTGGCGGAACGCCCGCCGCGCCCGCAGAACACGCCGCCGCCGGTGCCACCAAAGCCCGGCTTGTTGGAGCGAATCAATCGCCTCATGCCGAGCTTCGTGCGATAGACTCGTGTCATGAGCTTTCTCGTCGTTTGGCATCGAGCGCCCACGGTCGTCGGCGAAGGTCCGACCTGGTCAGGACCGTTGGGAAGTTTGCCAACATTAAGTGTGGCGAACGCCGATCTGTACCTGCCGTGGGAGATCAGTTTCGAGCAGGCCGTCGCGGCGCTGGAATTGCTGCCCGGCATGTTCTGCGAGGGGGACGGCGCTTGGGTGTGGCATCCCGCGCGTGATCGCCAGGTGGAGGGCGTGTTGTGCGACCGCGCGGAGCGACTCGCTTATGTCGAACTGAAAGGGAGCTGCGCCGGCGAAGACATCGACCGACTGGCGAAAGCGCTCAATCCCAGCTCACACGGAATCGTAGTGCAATTACCGCGCGAAGGAGCGATGTTGAACTGGGCGACTTGGCGCCGAGCGTGGTTTGAATTTGCGCGTGAAGACCAAGCCTGAAAAAAGTCGGGGCCGCACGGTTTTTCCGTACGGCCCCTGGCCATTCTCAATCGCGATCGTGCGAGACGATCGCGGCAGCTTACTTGGTTTCGCCTTCGGTGTGCGTGTCGCCATCGGCGTGAGTGTGGTCGGCTTCGGCGCCAGCGTCGGCGGCCGGTTCCGTCGCATCGGCGGCCGGGGCTGGCTCGACGACGGGCGCCGGGGTGGTCGTGGTCGTGCCACTGCCGCCACAACCGACGCTGTACACCGTCACGCTCAACAACAACGCCAAGAATCCGAGCTTCTTCATGATTCGCACCTTCTGCATTAAGTTCTGGGCAATTCCATGTCCGTACTTGCCGCGGGTACCCCCCGCGTCGGCCACTGGTAGCTAGAGATACCGGGCAAGGCTGGTTTATTCCCCGGTATTCGGTATGAATTCATAGGTTTTTCCTGGCAAGTCGCAAATTCTATCCGGCAGGCGACGCCGTATCTTCAAATACCGCTTTAACTTGCGTAGAATCCTGGGCATTCGCGGCCGCCCGCGGAATTGGGCGGATAAAGCAGTTCGGGCGTAGAACGAAGACATTTAGGGAATAAATCGGTCCTGGATTGTTTCTTACTTTTTGAACCGAGGCGGCGGGTTCGTGGACGAAACGGTTACGAAGGATTTGTCGGCCCTGGTCGCGGAGCATTACGCGGCGGTGTACCGCTACGCCTATCGGCTCAGCGGAACTGCGGCCGACGCCGAAGACCTGACCCAGCAAGCATTCCTGGCGGCCCAGCGCAAGCTCGACCAGCTGCGCGGGATGGATGCGGCGCGGGGTTGGCTGTTCACCATCGTGCGCAACTGTTTTCTCGCGGCCCGGCGGCAGAACCAGCCCAACGTCGCCAGCGGCGAGTTACGCTGGGATGAATTGCCGGAAGAGGCCGCGGCGCCGACAGCGATCGACAGCGAGTTGCTGCAACGAGCCCTCGACGCGTTGCCGGAGGAATATCGACTGGTCGTGTTGATGTACTACTTCGAGGACAGCTCGTACCGAGAGATCGCCGAGACGCTGGAGATTCCGGTCGGGACCGTGATGAGCCGGCTGTCGCGGGCCAAGGCCTGCCTTCGGGCTGGCCTGTGGGGGCCACGGTTGAAGGAATTGCTGGTAGTGAAACATTGACCGGGGCGCCACTGCGGATTGCGTTTGAGGACGGCGCGGCTGTAGCCGAGGTCTGTGACCTCGGTGGCGAAGACCTGGCAGAAAGATTCGACGAATGGACCGCGAACAACTGCGCGAAATGATCGATGCCTGCCGCCCGGAGAGCGCTGATTTGGCGCTGCCGGAGTTGGCCGAGGCACGCGCAGAGTTGGAGCGCGACGCGGTGTTGCGACGGCAGGCCCGCCGCTCCGAGCAGTTCGATCGCACGGTTGCGGCCGCGATGCAAGACTTGGCCGTGCCGGCTGGGCTGCAGGATCGGTTGATGGCCGCATTGGCGGCTGGAACCCCACGTGATGTCGCCACGCCCGTCATCGCGGTAGCGGACCACAGCCGAGAATCACGTTGGCGCATTCCCGCTTATGCGGGAATTGTGCTACTCGGGACCGCCGCGGTGCTGTTGCTGTCATTGACGATGCGCTGGTTCGACGCTGGCGACGACTGGAAGCCGAAGGCGATCGCCGACGCCGCGGTGCACGGTTTCCCCAGCGAATTCAATCCGCGCGAACAACGGTTGTGGACGAGCGGGAAGGCCGCTTCTGCAGCGTTTCCCTTGAGCCGGCATTTGACGCCTCGGCGCAACCCGCCGCAGCGCACGGTACGTGACGTGGCCGGTTGTTCCGGCGTGGCGTACGTAGTGCAAGGGCGGACCGGCGCGCTGGGAACGCTCTTGGTGTTAAATCCGCGCGCGACGTTGTCCTCGTTTCCGACGAAGCCCCCCAAATCGCCGCAAGCCGATACCGCCGGCTGCGCCGCGGCGTCATGGCAGGAGAACAATCGGCTGTACGTGCTCGTTGTGGCCGGCAGTGCGGCGAACTATCAATCCTTCCTGCGCCAACCGGGACGCGTGGCGCAAGCCGAAGCACCCTTCGCATTTGCCTTAGCGATGGCGCGCTAACGCAGCTCGAAACGAATCTCCTGCGTTTCGACCGATTCCACCGCCACGCCTGACTCGCTTGCCGGCTCGAAACGCCATGATCGCGCAGCGCGGACCGCGGAGGCGTCGAGAATACTGTGCGTGCTGCTGTGGAGGATCTCCACGTTCGTCACCGCGCCATCGGCGGCAATGGTCAAGCGGAGTGTCACGTTGCCCTCGCGCCGTTCGCGGATCGCGGGATCCGGATAGAGCGGCGGCCGATTGGCCAAGGGACGGGCCGATTTGTTTTTGTTTGTGCCTGCGAACTCCGGCGCCACGACAAGGACGTTTGGCGCAGCGATGGAAGCCAATTGGCGGGGCAGGTTTTGCTCCGCAACCTGGGCGGCAATCTCGGGCAATTCTTCTGATTCTTGTCGCGCTTCCGCGGGCAGCGGGGGCATCGCTGCGTCGACTGGCGCCGGGGCCTTAGACCGGGAAATCGACGGTTGGTCCGAAACGCGCTCGATCGGCTGTCGTTGCGGGACCGGGTCCGCGGCCTTCGTCAGCGCAATCCTGGCCGTAGTCGCTTCCTGTTCGACTTGCGGCTGCGAACCGCGCGAGACAACTTCAATGCTGATCGTTTCGAGCGAACCATACGACTTGGCGCGATCGCGCTCCCATGCCCCGCCGTAATAGACCAGCGCTCCGCCGACGCTTGCATGCAGGCATGTCGAAATGGCCCAGCCCCATGTCGCCAACGAGCTCTTAGCGTAGCGGGATGGGGCAATACGCTTCATGGGCGGCCGGCGCGCGGGTTTCGACAGACTTCGGTTGCTCCCATTGTCGCACGCCGGGCCGCCCGAGCCTACCAGTGGAGCTCGTAGCCGCAGATCGCGTTGAAGCCGGGGCCGTCGACGCCTGAGCCGTGAACGCGATACGCCTGATCGAAAATGTTCTCCAGCGTGAGGCTCACGCGGTGGTTGTCGCAGCGTCCGAGCGTCCGGCCGGCGCGGATGTTGAACGTCTGGTAGCCAGGCGTGCCGCCGACCGGGATGCGGGCGTCGGTCAGATCCTGAAAGTTGAGCCGGTCCTGTTCGTCGACGAGCCACGTGTAAACGTCGAACCAAGAGCGATGCTGCTGGTCGCGCCAACGCAGCCCGGCGATGCCTTGCATCGGCGGGATGCGGCTCAGCGGGATGTCGAGTTCCAGGTCTTTGCCGTAGGTGTAGGCGAAGTTGCCGTACACGCTCCAGCGCGGCGTCAGCAGGTATTCGCCGTACCACTCAACACCATTGAGGTAGGAATCTCGATTGTCGCGTTGGAACAACCCGGTCGCGACAGGCGTACGCAGAATATTGTCTTCCAGTTCGGTCCAGAAGACGAACGCCTGGCTATGCCATTTGCGGTAGTCCCATTTCATGCCGACTTCGTAGTTGATGCTGTGTTCCGGATCGAGCGAGATACTCGGAATGTCTTGCCCGTTCTGCTGGACTAAGGTGTTGGTGGCCACCAAGTCGTCGAGATTCGGCGCGCGGAAGCCTTCGGAAATGGAACCGACCAGGTTCCAACGCTCCGTCAACGCGTAAGTCAGTCCGACGTTGCCGACCCAATCCTGATAGCTGGGCGAGATGTGTGTCGGCACCAGCACCGCGGGAGGCGCGCCGGGCGGATCGATAGAGATGAGCGGCGTGCTGGAGACGCCAATGTTCTCGTAGCGGACGCCGGTGTTCGCGGTGAGCCGGTCGGTGAGTTCGACGTTCCAATTCGTGAACACGCCGAAGCGGTCGTAGTAACTGTCGTCCGGGAATTGCGCGATGTCTGGCGTGATGGCGCCGTTCACGGGGTTGAGTCGATTCTTGAAGGCGTCGACATCGTCGTGATAGAAGTCGGTCCCGTACGACAAGGCGCCGAGCCAATCCAGATCCTTGGTCATCACCATGCTGACGCCGAGCGTATCGACTTCGAATTCGCCAATATCGGTCCGCGTGGCGCTGCGAATCTCGCGAGAACCTTCCTTCTGCCGCGCATACGACGCGGTGAGCATGTAGCTATCGCACCAGCCGCTGTACGCGACGCCCTGCAACCGCAGGTACGCCAGGTCGCGCTGCTGTGGATCGAAGAACGTGGGGCGCGGCGCACCGACCGGCGGGCCGAACACAAACGGCGGAAAGCGGTCGCTGCGCGGGAGGTCGTCTTGCTCAAAGTGTTGCAGCGCGACCGTGACGAGCGCGTCCTCGGAGAGCAGGTAGTTGTATTTCACGTCGCCCGCGTATTGATCGTAACCCGTGAAGGGCTGCCGGCCGAGATCGCCGCCGCGATCGAGATCGTTGAGATTCAAGTAGCTCGCGCCGGCGAAGACACCGGAATTCTGCACCCAGCCTTCGACGTTGCCGCGGCTGTACGAACCGGTATCCGCCGTGCTGAAGTACTCGGTGAACGAGCCGCCGCGGTAATTGCCGTCGAAAGGACTTGCGCTCCGCGTGACGATGTTGATGGCGCCGCCGAGGGCGTCCGAGCCGTACAGGGTCGATTGCGGTCCGCGCATGACTTCGATGCGTTCCACCTGGCCCGGATCGATCGTGTTGGAGTATTGATTCGCGCCCGTGCGGAAGGTCGAGTTGTTGAGCCGGATTCCGTCGACCAGGATCAGCAGTTGCTGGCCGGTGAGCCCTCGCAGAAACGGCGACGCCTGGCCACGGGCCGTGCGTTGCATGAGCACGCCGACCTCGCGTTCCAGGGCCTGAAACATGTCCTGCGGCATACGTTCGTCGAGCTGCTGGCGATTGATGATCGTCACTTCGCTCGGATCGTCGAACACGTTCGTCGGCCGCCGTGTGACGCCGCTGAGATCCTCGAACAACTGACCCGACAGGCTGGGATAGCTGTAGGGAAGATCGTAAGGACTTCGCGCCGCTGGGGCCGTCGACGCAGGCGTTTCGTCGACGACGCTGGTCTCCTCGTCCGGCGGCGTGACGGTGATGGGGGGCAGCGTGGATGGTTCGCCGTCCGCTTCCAGCGAAGATGCATCGTCTTGTGCGACGGCTCGTGGGCCCTCCCAGCCGCAGAGCATGACGCCACAACCCAAGCAACGCAGCCAATTGCGTAGTTTCACCAGCTTTGCTCCCAAATGCCGCGGCGATAGGCGTGAGGCTAATAACATTGGCCGCCGTCGCCGGATGTATCGGTTCTGCATGATCTATCGTCGCGCTTCGCAGTGACCTGCGCCACGGCTGCCGAGCGCGGCGGTTCTGGCATAAGCCTCAAGGTCACAGGAATCGGCAGTGTTTCCGCTCGACTGTTGGAACGTGCGGAAGCGCATTCAGCGCGACCGCAGTGAGTTCGATTCACAGACCGAGGTGTCGTCTATCACTTGTCCCATTCGTGACTTAGCGCCATGCGTAGATCGCGCAATTTCGAAGGCATCTACCGGTTTGACCGCTGGACAAGGCAGCCCACGGGTGGGGCCTGCGTCCGCTTTCGATCGCCAACGGGCCAATCCAATCGGCTCTCGCCTGGCGGCGCCCCACCGATTTATTTGGCGGCGCTGAATCGCGCGACGCGATTGGCGATCGAATCGACAGCAAGTTGCGTTACGGG
Organism: Planctomycetia bacterium; assembly: GCA_034440135.1. Classification (NCBI taxonomy): domain Bacteria; kingdom Pseudomonadati; phylum Planctomycetota; class Planctomycetia; species Planctomycetia bacterium. Next base: position 26,160 of record JAWXBP010000054.1, on the reverse strand, counting down.
CGTCGGCAGAGTCAACGCACTTTGACGAGACTTCCTTACCGTAAGCTCTCGCGCAATTGACGCGCTGCTTGAACGACAACCGCGAGTTTGCGCTCGGCCACGTCGGCCGCGGCGATAGGGGAATCCGCGAAAGTAGCGAAGCCGCAGTCCGGATGAAGCAGCACGCGGTCCGCGCCAAAGAGTTCAATCGCCCGTTCCGCCCGAGACAGGACCTCGGGCAGCGTCTCGATGCGGGGCGATTTCTGATTGACGACGCCGACGCCGATCCGAAGCCGCTGTGGCAATGAAGCGAGTAGCGCCACATCGCCGGCGCGGGGTGTACACATTTCCAAAAGCACTGCGCCGACCGGCACGCGCGCGAGCAGGCCCATCAACGGCGCGTAATCCCCGGTGAGGGCCGCGCCTTCGTCGGTGGTCCAGTTGCCGCGGCAGATGTGGAGCGCCAAACGTTCCGCCGGCAGCTCGGAGAGCGTCTCCGACAACAGTTGCTCGGCGAAGGCGAGTTCCTCTTCCGTGTCGCGTCGCGCCCCAAGCGCGCCGCACATGAAAACGCGATTGCCGGCAGTGCGTCCGTGGACAACTTCGGTCAACACCGGCTCGTCGAATTGAACTAGCGTCGCGCCGGCCTGCAGCAGCGCCTCGGCCTCGGCGCGCAGAATCTTGACAATATCGGCGGCCAGCTCTTCGCGCGAGGCGTAGGCGCGATCACTAACGCACTCCAGCCACATCGTACGCGTGAGCAAATACGGCCCCGGCAGGGCGACTTTGACTGGCGTGCGCGAGATACTCTGGACAAATTGAAGCTCATGCAGTGCGAGTGAACGCTTGCGAGCAAGCCGACCGAACACTGCGGGATGCCGCACTTTGTCGGCCGGCACGTCGAGGCCGCGCAGCTCTTCGGCGAAATGCTCGGGATCGTCAACGTAGGCCAGCAAATCGGTGATCGGCACGAGTTGGCAGTTTTCCAGCAGCGCGCCGACGAAACTGGCGTAGTTGTCGCGGCGCTGCTCGCCGTCGGTTATCAGGTCGACGCCGGCGCGTTCTTGGGCTGCCACGGCAAGGCGAATGGCGTCGTCGGCGGTTTGTTGAAATTCGGTTTCCTCGAGCCGACCGCATAGACGTTCGTGCAGCGCGCGGAGCATCCACGCCGGGCGCGGCCAACTGCCGATGCCCAGCACAGCGAGCGGTGGAATGGGCGCTACCGTCGGCGGAACCGAAGCATTTCGCGGCGTGGCCGTCGCCGGAGCATCGCGAACTTCCGGCCGAGTGACCGAAGTCACGCTGGCTTCGTCGTGCTTCGCGAATGGCCCCCGCGAAACCAGGAATCGATGCACGCGATTTGACTGCTCGTGCGTGACCAGTTCGTTGCCCGTCAGCCGGCACCAGGACGGGAGATCTTCGGCCACGGACGATTCCCGCGAGAAGATTTCGAGCAGTTGCCCCGCGGACAAGGGGTCGATGTGCTTGCGAATCAATAGCAGTAGGCCGTTGCCGCAATCGAGATCGCCGCCGTCGAAGCTGGCGGCGGGGCGCAGGTCATCCGCTGGGCTCATCGCAATGGGTTTCTCGGCGGGCTGCGGCCGCGGTGTGTGAGACTAATAGCTGATGCATGGCGCGCCGCCGGCCAGGAATTCGACCAGCTTGGCGCCGCCGACAATCTTCGCGCCGGCGACTAGTTTCGTCTCATCGAGAACGCGCTTTTTGAAGCAGGGGGAGCAGACATAAATGGTCCCGCCTGCGGTCGCGAAGTTGGCGATCAAGTCGCGTAGAGGCGCGAAGCCTGCTTCCGCGATGTCGTCGGCGTAGCCAGCGACGGCGAGGCGCACGCCCTCCGTGCTCAGGAATACGACCGTTTCTTGTTCGGATCCGACGGCGGCGTTTGCCACGACAAAAGCCACAGTCGCGCGGTCGGCGTCGTCCTTTGCGCAGGTGAGAGAAACGCAGAATTTTCCGGGCATTTCCAGGGCTCCCAATTGTGGACGATCAACTTGATTCGATTGAATCCAACGATTCCGGGCGGCGTTCCAGTAAAAAGTTTGGAGGCGAGGCTGACCGCAACAAGTGACCGGTGATGCGACACCAGGCGGGGATATCCAAGATCGCCCCGGGGTCGCGCGTGATGAGGCACATCATCGTCCCGGGCGCGAGTCGTTGCATCCGCATCCGCAGTTCAAGCACCAACTCTCCGCAGGCAAGATCGCCAGCGTCCCAGGTTTGGACGGCGTGTGGCTGGCAGGTTGACTCCGCGTGGTCGCTGCTCATGCGCGTAGAATCACCTCCCCGGAAAGCTTGAAACCAGTCAGGATCATACCTGATCTGGTTGTCGAGAATAGACATTTGGCACCGAGTGCGCACGACAACGCCCGCAAAGCGGTGCTTCGCGGGCGTGTGTGCGTGGCTGTATTTGCGGAAATTCCCGCCAGGCAGTGAGAACTACTTGGCGTCGACGGCGTCCTTGACCGCGTCGGCGGCGTCCGACGTGGCGTCGGCAGCGGAGTCCTTGGCGTCGGTCGCGGCGTCTTTCACGGCATCGACGGCGTCGTCGCCGGCATCCTTGACGTCTTCCATGGCGCCCGTTGCGGCGTCCTTGACGTCCTCGACGGCGCTCGCGGCGGCGTCTTGCGTCGCCTGCGTGGCGTCATCGACCTTGGTTTCAGTGGCGGGGCTGCAACCCACGGTCGACGCGATCAAGCCCAAGCACGCCACGAATCCCCAAATCTTTTTCATCTCGAAACCCTTTTGAACGGTATTTACCCCACTCCGACCGACGCACCTGTGCCCGGCCTGACAGAGATGAAGATGCGCGGCGAGTGAAAACTATTCCCGCAAATGAGGCAAACTCGTCCGCCGTCCGTGTCGCCTGATTCCAAGTACAAGCGGCGACTGGAGTTGAGTGGGCTAGGAGGCTTTTTGGTAAGCGATGGCGCGGCTCAGAGTTTCGCGCAGGGTACGATCGTCGCCGCCGACGGAGAGGACCTTGCCGTCCGGGCCGATTACGATCAGCAGCGGCAGGATCGGGACGCCAATTTCGGCGATGGTCTCCGTGGCATCGATCCCCAACGTCCAGGGGATATTCATTTGTTCGCGGAACGCTTCCACTTCGCGCCGTGAATTACCGTCCTCGTTCGTCAGGCCGACGAAGACCACGTCGTGATCCTTGAATTCCTCGTAGACGTCGATCAGCGGCGGTGTGGTTTTGACGCACGGCGCGCACCAGGTGGCGAAGATGTCGACCACGACAATCTTGCCCGCGAATTGAGGCGCATCGCCGCCCACCCATTGCCCGGCCTTGATCTGCGGCGCGACGTCGCCGGGGGCGATTAGCCCGGGAGTTTCGCCGCCGAAGAAAGTCAATACGACGACGAACAGGATCACGGCCGCGAAGGCGGCGAAAAGTTTGCGGAGCATTGCGGCGGAACTAGCGGGTCAGAGGCGCAATTCGATATAGCCGCATTTAGTGTAACTGGCGAATCGAACAGTCGGCAATTGCTGTCGCCCAATAAGCCCAGGGAAGGTCGTCCCGGATCATCGGCGACAAATTAGGCTCGTGCGACCTTCCCTGGGTCTGGACGCTAACGGCGTCGAATCCCAGGGAAGGTCGGCGTGAACTTTGGATGACGAATTGGTTGAGGGCGACCTTCCCTGGGCTTGAAGGATGAGTCGTCCAAATTCTCATGGGCGACTTACGTCGTGTAATCCGCATTCAGCCGCACGTATTCCGCCGTGAGGTCCGTGGTCCAGAAGCGGATTCGGGCCTCCCCTTCTGAGAAGGTGAGCAGAACCTTGGTGTCGCGGTTTTCGCGGATCGATTTGCTGGCCGCCGGCTTGTCGAAAGGGACGGGAGCGCCGTTTTTGTAGAGCTGGATGTCGTTCACCCAGAGGCTGACGCCCTCGGGCTGAAATGGAATGCCGGCGTAGCCGGCGGCGGAGACGATGCGGCCCCAGTTGGGGTCGGCGCCGGCGATGGCGGTTTTTACCAGCGCGCTTTCACAGACTGCTTTGGCGATGACGCGCGCGTCTTCTCGCGTCTTGCAGCCGGTCACATCGAGCGTCACCAAGTGCGTAGCACCCTCGCCGTCGGCCGGGATGGCTCGCGCGAGCTCGCCGCAAAGTTCGTGAAGCGACTGCTGGAATTGTTCCAAGTCGGCGCCCGAGAGCGGGTTTCCGCCCGCAGCGCCATTGGCCAGCAAGAGCACGGTGTCGTTCGTGCTCATGTGGCCATCGATGGTAATGCAGTTGAACGTGTCTTCGGTGGCGTGGCGAAGCGCCGCTTGCGCGACGTCCGGCGTGAGCGGAGCATCGGTCAGCACCGTGCCGAGCATCGTCGCCATGCGCGGGCCGATCATCGCGGCGCCTTTGGCAAAGCCGAGCAAGCGGACCGTTCGATCGCCAATCTGAATCTCACGCGCCGCGACTTTGTGAACGGTGTCGGTCGTCAACATGCCGCGCGCGGCCGCGACGATGTGATCCTCGCTGTCGCCGAGGTTCTTCGCTGCCGCTTGAATTCCGGCGGCGACATTTTCCATCGGGATATAGAAGCCAATCACGCCGGTCGACAGCACGAGGGCTTGTTCCGCCTTCGCGCCGACGGCTTCGGCCGCCAGACGGGCCATTTCCTTCGCGTCGGCGTCCCCCTTGGGGCCAGTACAGGCGTTGGCGTTGCCGGAGTTGATCACGACGACGCGAATATCGCCGCCCGGCGTGCGGGCGCGATCGAGTCCGACCGGGGCGGCGAACACCAGGTTCGTTGTGTAGACGCCGGCCGCCACGGCGTCGCGGTCCGAGACCAGCAGCGAGAGGTCCAACTTGTCCGTGTCGCGCTTAATGCCACAATGGACACCGGCCGCGCTAAAACCTGCCGGCAAGGCAATCGATGCGTTCACAGCGCCGTCGTCTCCGGATAGCCAAAGAGTAAGTTGAAGTTCTGCACCGCCGCGCCCGACGCGCCTTTGATGAGGTTGTCGAGGCAACTGATCGTAATCACGCGGCCGCGCACCACGCGGACCGTGACGTCGCAGTAGTTGGTGCCGGACGAGTCTTTCGTCGCGGGCAGATGATCGACAACGCGCACGAACGGTTCGTTCGCATAAAACTCCCGGAGCGCCGCGAAAAGTTGCGCTTCGGTGACGTCGCCGCACGGGCGCGAATAACTGGTGGAAAGAATCCCGCGGTCCATCGGTACGAGATGCGGCGTGAAGATGACTTCGATGTTCGCGCCGCTGGCCGTCGAGAGGACCTGCTCGATTTCGGGCGTGTGGCGATGTCGCCCGACGTTGTAGGCGGAGAGGCTTTCGTTGCACTCGGGGAAGAGCGTGGTCAGCTTCGGCGTGCGGCCGGCGCCAGAGACGCCGCTCTTACTGTCGATGATGATTTCGGTCGGCTCGATCAGGCCGGCCTTCAATAGCGGCGCGAGGGCCAGGATCGCCGACGTCGGATAGCAGCCCGGGTTGGCGATCAACTTTGCGCCGACAATTTGCTCGCGGAACAATTCCGGCAATCCGTACACGGCCTGCGGGAGGTTATCGGGATCGCCGTGCTTCTCGCCGTACCAGTTGGCGTAAACAGCCGGGTCTTTGAGGCGGTAGTCGGCGCTCAGGTCGATGATCTTGGCCTTCGTCTGCAGCAGTTGCGGAACATGCGTCGTGGTGACGCCGTGCGGCAAGCAGCAGAAAACGCAGTCGGCCCGCGAAGCCGCGGCGATGGGCCCCAGGTCTTCCAGTCGCAGGTTCAACCGGCCGGCCAGCGAAGGATGCACGCTGGCGATGTGCGGGTTCCCCTCCTGTCGGCTGGTGGCGACGGTGATTTCCACCTCGGGGTGGCGAAGCAGGATTTTGATCAGTTCCAGGGCCGAGTATCCGGTGGCCCCCAGAATGGCGACGCGAGTCATAGCCATAGTTCCACAAACAGTTTACGCCGAAACGAGCGAAGCGATTGAGTATATGGGGGGCTAGACAATGCCGCCAAGGGCGCGGTTCACATGCGAGCCGAATGGATTTCTCTTCCCCCTCGGGCTGGGGTGAGCCGAGTATAATGATGTGCGCCCACACAGATATGAGGTTTGATCCGTGAATTCGTCTGATGCCGATTCGCTTCCCACCCCGTTGAACGGCGATGGAACGCCCCCTGTCCCGCCTGTCAGTCCCAGCCGCATTCAAGACTTGATCGACATGATCAAGGAGTCGGCGGAAAAGCTCGCCACGGACCAGCCGAGCCGCGGCGACTTGAAGTTGCTAAGCCGCGCATTGCGGGAACTGCGTTACGCGTTCAAAGTCTTTCAGCCGTATCGCACGCGGCGCAAGGTGTCGATCTTTGGCTCCGCGCGCACCAAGCCGGAAGACCTGGCCTACCAACAGGCCGTGGCGTTCGGGCGCATTATGGCTGCACACGATTGGCTGATCGTCACCGGCGCCGCGAGCGGCATCATGGAAGCCGGTCACCTGGGCGCGGGGCGCGACAACTCGATGGGGCTGAACATCATGCTCCCCTTCGAGCAATCGTCGAACTCGATCATCGCCGGCGACGCCAAGCTGGTGCATATGAAATACTTCTTCACGCGCAAGCTGATGTTCGTGAAAGAGTGCGACGCCGTCTGCAATCTGCCGGGCGGCTTCGGCACGATGGACGAGGCGTTCGAAGTGTTGACGCTGGTGCAAACCGGCAAGCGCGACCTGGTACCGATGGTGTTCCTCGACGCGCCGGGCGGTTCCTTCTGGCTCGAATGGAAGGAGTTTATCGAGCGGCAACTCTTGGGCCACAAGCTGATCTCGCCGGAAGATTTTGCACTGTTCCGGATCACCGACAGCGTCGACGAAGCGGTGGCGGAGATTCTCAAGTTCTATCGCATCTACCACAGCCTGCGGTACGTGCGCAACAAGTTGGCGTTACGACTCCAGGCGGCCCCCAACGCGGAACAACTGGAATACATTCAAACGCACTTCACGGATATCCTCGCTTCCGGGCAATTCACCGTGCGGGATTTCTTGCCGGACGAGCGGGACGACGAGTTCGTGCTACACTTACCGCGACTGGTCTTCCAATTCAACCGCCGCAACCTCGGCCGCCTGCGCGAAATGGTGAACTACTTGAACGAACACGTCGTTCTAGAACCCACGCCGCCCCCCGCTCCCACTGAAAACTGAACACTGAAAACTTCAAACTCATGGATATCGCTCCCATCCTCGGCCAAATCCCAAGCGGCCTGTTCATCGTGACGGCGCGGCAAGGCGACCAAGAGACCGGCATGCTCGCCAGTTGGGTCATGCAGGCCGGGATCGAGCCGCCCATGCTGACCGTGGCCGTTAACCAGGCCCGATATGTTGCCGAATGGCTGACGCCTGAATCGCCCTTCGTGGTGAACGTACTAGCGGGCGATCAACGCCGATTGTTGAGTCACTTTGGCCGGGGCTTCGCGCCGGGCGAGCCGGCGTTCACGGGACTGGAGATCGAACGCTCAACGCGCGACGTGCCCGTGCTGGCCGACGTGCTGGGACATTTGGAATGCGTGGTGAAGGGCGATATTTCGAGCGGCGACCATCGCATCGTACTCGGAGAAATCGTCGGTGGTCGACGGCACCGCGAAGGAGAACCGCTGGTCCATGTGCGGGCGAACGGGTTGAAGTATTGATGCGCCTTCGATTTGAACCGCAGAGGCGCTGAGACGCGGAAGGGGAGAGAGGCGGGAGAAGTGAGTGGGAGTCGCGGTAGGGCGGGCCGGGCGCGAGTTGTGGGTGGAATCCAAGTTGTGGCACGGTCTCCCGACCGTGTCACCAGCCCGACCGAAGGTCTCCCGCTCAGGCGCCAATAGTTCCGCCGTGGCACGGTCGGGAGACCGTGCCACAACAGCTGGTCTTGGCGGGCGCTACGGTTTTAGTTCGAGGCCGTAGCGGGTGCGCAGTTGGTTCGCGGTGGCGGCGACCTGCGCTGCGATTAGGATTGAATCGAGCGGCCGATGATGCGCCAGGATTTCCGCGAGCGCATGAATCGTGGACGCGCTCAATTGTGGTTGATGCAGCAGCATCAATCTTCGCTCGATCAGGTCGCTGAGGGTTGCGACCCATTCTTGGTCGATCACCCAATGGATGAACTCCACGGGGAGCGATGTGCCGGGGAGGGATGTGTGATCCCCAGCAGGTCGCTCGCGGAGAAAGCGTTCGATTTCCATCCCGACGAGCGGCCAGATCTCGGCGATTTGCTCGGCGCTGAGTTGCGAATCCTTGGTCCAGCGCGCGAATTGAGCCGTTTGTGATGGCGCGTCCGCCGGATAATACTGCGCGCCGGGCAGCGGGCGGTTCGACGAGTTCTCTTTCGGTTCGCTGCCAAGCTTGTTCACGATGGTGCGCGCCGCGCCTTCCGCGAGAGAGCGGCAAGTGGTGAGTTTCCCGCCGATCACCGAATACAGCGGCCACGGCGCGCCGGCGTGTTCTTCGAGCCAGTGCCGACGCGTAATCGCCGACGTTTTCGAGGTGTCGACCGCCGGCAATGGGCGTACGCCGCTGTAGTGGAAGGCGATGTCGGGCTCGGTGAGCTTCGCTTCAGGCACCAGTCGATTGACCGTTTCGAGCAGGTAGCGCACTTCTTCCGGCGAGGCGGTCGCGTCGCGCGGATCTCCCTCGTAGCGCTCGTCGGTGGTGCCGATGAGCGTCGAGTCCCCGAGCGGCAATACGAAGACCGGCCGACCGTCGGCGGCTTCGGCGTAAATGGCGTCGCCACGTAGGGCCTCGCGCAGAGGCGCGCTGTGCGTGACTAAGTGACTGCCCTTCGTGCCGCCCATCAGTTTTCGCGCGGGCGTTTCGATTTGTCCTAACGTCAGATCAACCCAAGCGCCGGTCGCGTTGATCACGGCGCTGGGACGAATCATTCGCCCCGACGCAGTTGATCCATCATGCGGACGGACGATCAACGAATCGCCATCGCGCCGCACGTGATGATAGGTCAATAGCTCGAATGACGCGCCGCGTTCCGCCGCGGCGCGTTGGGCGTCGATGAAGAGCGAAACGACGAATCGCTCCGGGTAGCGAATCTGGGCGTCCCAATACGCGCAGAACCAACGGTAGTCTTGGCGATTCACGCCGGGGACAGACGATGTTGTCGCTGGATGAACTTCGTAGCCCGGCAACGAGGGATCGCGCGCGTAGGCGTCGTACAAACGCAGGCCCAGCCGCACGAGCCACAGCCCGCGCGGGACGTTGCGCCGGCGATCGGCCTTGGTTTCCCAACCGAGAAAGCGGCGCATCGTCGGCCCCAGTCCGCCCCAGCGATGCGCGACGGGAATGAACAGCCGCAATGGCTTGACGAATTGCGGCGCGAGTTTCAAGAGCCGCGTGCGTTCGGCGAGCGATTCGCGCACGAGGTCGAATTCGCCGTATTCCAGATAACGCAGGCCGCCGTGAATGAGGCGCGAGGAATAGGCCGTAGCCCCGGAGGCCAGATCGGCCGCGTCGAGGACGACCACGTCCACACCGTTCAGCGCCAACTCCCGCGCGAGCGCCGCGCCATTAATGCCGGCGCCAAGAATCACGACGGGAGACATGAGGAAAACGCGAAGCGAGGAACGCGGAAGTCGGAACGCTGCATGATGGACGATGTGCGTCAATCAGGCAACCAGTTCGCGAACGCCCGCGTTCCTCACTGAAAACTGAACACTGAAAACTTCAAACTTGTTTAGTCGAACTGCTGACACCAATACACCGTGCCGCTGTTTGTCTGATAGGCCGAGACGCCAATCTTCGTGTAGCTGGCGTTGAGGATATTCGCGCGGTGGCCGGGCGAGTTCATCCAGTCGTTCAACACTTGCGGCGCGGTGTGCTGGCCCATAGCGATGTTCTCCGCGACCGGGGCCGACGTGTGCTGCAAGGAGCGACGTCGCGTCATCCAACTGGTGTGTCGTCGAGCGCTGCTCAACAGGCCGCCGTCGAGTCGCAAGGGACGCAGACCGTGGCGGCGGCGCACGCGGTTGGTCTCTTGCAGAATGCGTTTCTCGATGGCGTGCAGCTCGGCGGCTTCAACTTTCGGCTTGACCTCGGGATTCGGCTGGGCTTCAGGGGCGGCCGAGAGCGCAGCGACGACAAACAGCGATGCCAACATGCAGATTCCTCCAAGGGGGACATGGGTGGCGACGCTCAGTCGGCCGCAAAACAGGCGGCGCCGACCGCTTCCATCAAGGCGTCGCCAGGGACTCACCGCGGGGATGGCTAGGTCGCATTCGCGACTTTGCTGGTTGCGGTGAGTGTTCCGGTTAGGTTGGCCAGCATAACTGGTGAGATTTTTCGTTCAAGTGGCCCGACCGGGCAACTTCGGGCCGTCCTGGTGGGGGTGCTTGCAACTTGCCCCCCGTTTGCTACCTTGAGCCGGTCAAAACACTTGCCCCACGGCGGTCGCGCACGCGGTGTCTAGTACGCCCTGCCAATGGTCCGTGGAGAAAATCGCGCAACAAAAATCGCATTGTATAGGGAGAACTGCCGTGTCGATGTTCGTCGGGGAAGCCTTGGTCGGGGAAGGAAACGAGATCGCGCATATCGACTTGCTGATCGGCAGCAAGGACGGACCCGTGGGCGTGGCGTTCGCCAACGCATTGGCGCGGCAGAGCAAAGGTCACAGCAACTTGCTGGCCGTTTTGGAGCCGAATTTGCCGGTCAAGCCGTCGACGGTGATGATCACCAAGGTGACGATCAAGGACGCGCGGCAGGCGGTGCAGATGTTCGGCCCGGCGCAAGCCGCGGTTGCCAAGGCGGTCGCCGATGCGGTGGCCGAAGGTGTCATCAAGAAGAGCGAAGCGGAAGATCTCGTCATCGTGTGCGGCGTGTTCATCCATTGGCAGGCCGCGGACGACAAGAAGATTTACGAATACAACTACGCCGCGACGAAGCAGTCGATCATCAACGCCATGGGCGGCAAGCCCACTGTGGATGAAATGCTCGCCGGCAAGGACAAAGCCGCGCATCCGTTCCGCGGGTTTTAGACTTATTTCCTTGAACCGCGGAGTCGCTGAGGCGCGGAGAGGATTGGGGAGAATTGAGTTTTACGCGACGCCGACCAAACTGGTCGGCGTTGCTCATTTTGGTTGCGAGTTTCGAAATCTATTTTTCGCACCATCCGATTTCGTCGGGAATCGTCTGCGATGAAGCCTTCCATCCTCATTCAACTGGATACGGACGACCAGCCGAGCGTGTTTGATAGCGTCGTGGCGATTGACGCCGGCGCGGAGCATCTGTTGCGGCATCATGGGATCACGCCGGAGAACGTGCGCGATCGCGTGTATGGGGCCATCTTTACCCGAGGCGGAGAGGATTTGGCGCGGACGGCGCTCTTCATTGGCGGTTCCGACGTGCGCAGCGGTGAAGCCGTACTGAAGGCCGTCAAGAAGGCGTTTTTCGGACCGATGCGGGTCTCCGCGATGATCGATTCCGGCGGCGCCAACACCACCGCGGTCGCAGCGGTATTGGCGGTGGAAAAGTACATCGCGCTCTCAGGCGTGACGGCACTGGTGCTCGCCGCCACAGGCCCAGTCGGTCAGCGGGCAGTCCGATTGTTGGCGCGACAAGGCGCTACGGTCCGAGTCGCCTCACGCGATGTCGCTCGGGCGGAACAAGTCTGCGCGGCGATTCGTGCGCAGGAACCGAATGCGAAGTTGACGGCGGTGGCCGCGGGCAAAGCCGAGGAGACTGCGGCGGCGTTCGACGGCGTTGCAGTGGTCATCGCGGCCGGCGCCGCGGGCGTAGAACTTGCATCCGCGCACGCGTTGACGCAAGCGCGCGATCTGAAGGTCGCCGTGGATTTGAACGCTGTGCCTCCGGCCGGTCTGGCCGGCATCGACGTCATGGACAAAGGCAAAGAACGCGAAGGGCGCATCTGCTATGGCGCCATCGGCGTCGGCGGGGCGAAGATGAAAATCCACAAGGCCGCCGTGAAACGGCTGTTCGAGCAAAACGATCTGGTGCTCGATGCCGTGGAGATTTACGAGCTTGGAAAAGCGCTCGGGTGAGAGGTTTTATGTAACCGTTGACGCACCGCCATTTCGGCGCGGCGGTTTGCGTGGGTGCGACGGCGGCGGCTGGTGGCGTTTTGTCGTACTTGATCGCGCGAGGCGTGGATGTGTTGAGGGCCCAGAGGTCAGGCAGGAGCGATCGGATGGCGGCGGTGTTCGTGGCGAGCATCGCCGGTAGTTGGCTGAGCGGCTGGGCTTGGCCGGCACGAACCAGTTGTATCGCTGGAAGCGCGAGCAGTTGAAGCGTAGCGGGCCGGTGGCCACCTCGCTGGAGGCCCGCATTCAGGAGTTGGAACGGGAGCGGGACATTTTAGAATATGCCTTGGCTATTTTCAGCCGCCAGGAGTACGCTCATCGCGAGCTTCGCCAGCGCCTGATCGTGACGATCGCGGTGACGGAAGCCAACGGCGAGACCGAACGCCAGGCCGCGACGGACATGCTCGATGATCTAAAAACGAAACACCAACGCGTTCCCACGACGATGGGCGCTGATACGGGATGCGATGACGGCGAGTTTTTCCAGGAGTGGGAAGATCGCCCGATCGAACCGCACACCCCCTTGGTGCGCGAACCGGCGAAGTTGAAGACGGTGCGACATCCGAAGCGGCCCCCTGGCATTCGTGCGCGTCGTCGCATGAAGCGATGCTTGAAGCGACGCATGAAGACCGAGGGAACTTCGCTGAGTCAGAAGTGCCGCAAGAAGATTGAGGAATGTTTCGGCTGGCTGAAATCAGTGGCAGGCATGGATCGCAGTCGCGTGGTCGGTCGCTGGAAACTGCGGCAACTGCTGGACGTGTCGGCGGCAGCGTTCAACCTGGTCAGCATGAGACGCCCGGCGCCCGTTGCCTGAAAGCCCGTCGGGCGAACAGCGCCACTGACCACCGCGATCCTGCCGGCAACCCGCCCAGCTCAAGCAAAAGCCAGCTCGCAAAAAGAGAACAAACGCCTCGTTTGCGGAGTTCTTCAGCGGCCTGCGAGCGCTAAGCGCCAGCAAGGGGGAGTCGACGTTTCTGATCGCTTGAAGTGAACGCCGGGCTGATCGTCCGTTTCGCCAAAACGGCATTCGATTGTAAGGATGCGTTCTGTCGGGCGTCTTCGATTGGATTATCACCAGCTTTCGTTCCTTGCTGGCGCTACGGGCTTGTGTGAGATGCTTACTTCGTCAGCTCGAAGCGAACCGACTCAATCTTGCCGGTGAATTCGAACGTTCCTTGATCCTTGTAGGCCGGTGCGACGGGCGTAATCGAGTCGCGTCCGACTTCAAATGGTTCCAGCCCGTGCCGAAAAAAAGTGCGTGCGAGTTCCCCTTCGCCGGCTGGCTGATCGTTCACGAACAGCTTGAGCGTGCCGCCGCCGGTTTTCGACTTGGGATCGGGCGTGAATTCTGTTTTGATCACGACTTTTCCTGCCGGAATCTGCGCCGTGCCGGCAATGTCGACGTCGGCCAATTCGAAGGCTTGATATCGGAACATCGGCCTCTGGTCTTTGATGTAGAGTGACCACCCCGCGGAGAATGCGCCGGCGCACGCTACGACGCCTTCCGCGCCTCCGGCCGGGATATCGAGCGTCGCGGTCATCGTATGCGAGCGCGGGAAGAGCTGCGGGCCAATCGGCTCCGGCAGCCAGACGTCGTCGCCAAAATACTCCCAGCTTGCCGGCGGCTCGCCAGAGATGCGCAACTTGGGATCCATGCGCTCGCTAAAGCGGGGATCGAGCGGGAACACGCCGTATTTTTTCGCTTCCTCGAGGAACTTGCTTTGCAATTCCTTCAATTTCGCCGGCTGCTGCGAGGCCAGATCGACGCCTTCGCTGAAATCTTCGTCCACGTGGTACAACTCCCACGCCGCGTTGACGAAGTCGTCTCCCTTGCCAAGCGTCTCCCAAGGTAGGCCAAAGTGGCTGCACGCGACCCAGCCGTCGTGGTAGATCGCGCGGTTGGTGGCGAGTTCGAAATACTGGGTTGTGCGCCGTCCTGTCGCCTGGGCGTCGTCGAACGTGTAAACCATCGACGTCCCTTCGATCGGCTTCTGCACGATGCCGTTTACGGTTTTCGGCTCCGTAACCTTGCAGGCCTCCAGAATTGTCGGCACGACGTCAATCACGTGATGAAATTGCGTGCGCACTTCTCCTTTGGACTTGATGCCCTGGGGCCAATGAACAATCATCGGGTTGCGCGTGCCGCCGAAGTGCGACGCCACTTGCTTGGTCCATTGAAACGGCGCGTCCATGGCCCACGCCCAACCAACTGGAACATGGGGCTCGCTGCGCGGGCCGCCGATCTCGTCTCGTCGTTTGATCGTGCTTTCCAGACCAAGCTGCACTCCGATCAAACTCGCGATTTCGCTGAACGTGCCTTCCAAGCCGCCTTCAGCACTTGCGCCGTTGTCGCCGACGACGTACATCACCAGCGTGTTATCGAGTTCCCCTGACGCCGCCAGACTGTCAATCAGGCGGCCGACCTCGAAATCGGTGTACTCCATGTACGCCGCGTAATTCTCCATCAGTCGCGTGTAGACTTGCTTCTCATCCGCCGAGCGGCTCTCCCAGGACGGAATACCTTCCGGCCGTGGCGTCAGCTTCGTGCCGGAAGGGATGACGCCCATTTCCAATTGCCTGGTGTGCGTCAATTCGCGCTGCTTGTCCCAGCCGTGGTCGAATTTGCCGCGGTATTTTTCCCGATAGTCCTGCGGCGCGTGATGGGGAGCATGCACGCCCGAAGTACTGAAGTACACAAACCAAGGTTTGGCACGATCGGCCGCGCGGACGTTGCGCGTCCAGGCGATCGCTTCATCGGTCATGTCGGCCGTGAAGTGATACCCCTGCTCCGGCGACTTCGGCTGCGGCGTCCACGTCGTATTGCGGTAAATCACCGGGTAATACTGATTCGTCTCGCCCTGATTGAAGCCGTAGAAGTAATCGAACCCGAGACCCGTCGGCCAGCGATCGAATGGGCCGGCCGGGCTGATATTCGGCTCGGGAGTGTTGTGCCATTTGCCGAACATTCCCGTGGCATAGCCATTGTCGCGCAGCATTTCCGAGATGAGCGCGGTACTGCGCGGAATAATCCCCGTATAGCCGGGGTAACCCGTCCCCATCTCGATGATCACGCCGGTCCCGCAACTGTGATGATTGCGGCCGGCCAAGAGGGCGGCGCGCGTCGGGCTACAAAGCGCCGTCGTATGAAAGCGGGTGTATTTCAGCCCGTTCGCGGCGAGCTTTTCCATTTGCGGTGTCGGCACGGGACCGCCAAACGGCGAGCACATGCCGAAGCCAACGTCGTCCAACAGAATCAGCAATACGTTCGGCGCGCCCTGGGGCGCAGTGACCGACGCGGGGTAGCTGGGCGTCGAGTCCTTGTACGTGTCGCCGATTTTGCCCTCAAACGCCGGATCTGGCTGCGGCAGTTGCGTGACTGCGCTGGAAGCGGCCTGTTGCTTGACCGCCTGTGCGTGCGCGCGGTTCGATTGCCAGTTTGCGGTCAACCAACCGGCAAGTGCGCCGACGGCGATGACCGTCGCCAGGGATGTCCCACTGTTGCGTTTCATGTAGCTGATTCCGCCAGACGTTTATTCAGTGAAGGAGAAGATGCGCTTCCAGTCGCGTTGCATGTCCACGACGATCCAACCGCGTTTTGGCGCCGCGGCCAAGGCCTCGATAAGCTTGCCGGAACTTTTCGGTTGGGCGTCGTAGGCATATTCGCGGACGGCGTCGGTGTGGTGGACGATCAGCCCGAAACTTGGTTGCCGACCGATCGTGGTAAACTGCAACATTTCTTGATCGCCGTCTGAGTTGCCGAAACACATCACCGGCGTGCGGCCGATCAGATGGTGAATGGCCACCGGCTTGCCGGCTTTGTCGTCGTTCAGGGCGAGTTCGGGAAGGATCGTCAACGTTGGCTGGTCGTTGATCAGATCATACTTTGTTTTGAGCACCGATCCAATGACTTGCTCCGGCGGAACATCGTACACCTGTTGCGCCCAAACCCTCATGAACTCTTGCCCGCCGCCGGAGACGATATACGTCTTGTAGCCGTGCGCACGCAGCAACTTCAGCACTTCTTGCATGGGCTGGTACGTGCATTCCGAATAAAGCTTGCCATATCGCGGATGTTTGGCCGTGGCGATCCAATCAGCGACCGATCTCTCAAACTCCGTCGTCGTGCGGCCCGCATGCGTCTCCATCACCAATTGCAAGAGCAACTTCAAGTGGTTCTCGGTCAGCGCGGCAATGTCATGGCTCGCCAGCGCTTTGTAAGCCGGCTGCTCCTGGAGCTTCGGATTCCCCGCCAGCATGGCCTTGGCCGTATCAAGCGCGAAGGCTACTTCGAACGGGACCGGGTTCTCTGGCCACAGAGTGCCGTCGTTATCGAACACGGCCATGCGTTCGTCTTGCGGAACGAACTCCGGCGAACCTGCCGTCGTCGTCTTCTGGACGAATTCCAGAATCGCCGTCTTGGCCGGGCCCGAATTCCACGAAGGGAGCGGAACAACAGCGGGTGATTGCGCGAACGTATGCGCCGGTTGCAACCAGACTCCTGTGTAAGCAACGAGAACGGCGATGAAGTTTGAACGCAGTAGATGCATGCTAAAAGCGCCTATTACAGTGTTGGAGCGTATTCGCGAACGCAAGGACGGATGGTCGCGGTTTACTTCAAATCGATGGTCACGTGCTCGATTTCACCCGTGAACTTAAACGGCACGTCGTAGTCGAGGCTCACCGGCGTGCCGGTGTCTTCGCCGACGTCGAGGCCTTCGTCGAGCGAAATGCGGATCGGCACGGTTTTTTCCACGCGGCCCTTGGCAACTTCCTTGCCATCCACGGTGAGCGTGGCCATGCCGCCTTTACCGATGCCACCTCCGTCGTAGGCGAAATCCATCATGATGGTGTGCTTGCCGGGAGTGAGCGCGACTTTGCCGGCGACCTGATAGTGGGCCACGTCGACAAAGTTGGAGTGGAACACCGGCTTGCCCTGTTCCAGGTACAAGGCCCAGCCGCTGAACAGGCCGCCTTGCGTGATCAGCATGCCGTTCGAATTGGCCTTCACGTCAACGTCAGCCGTGACCGACCACGATTTGTTCTTGATGTCCGGGCTAGCGCCCTCGGGAATGCGGCTTTGCCCATCGTAGAACGTGAACGACTTCCGGCCGCGCGTCAGGCTCGGCCGGATGGCCGGGTCGAGGCGCGACGTCTTGCTGCTATCGAGCGGTAGCACGCTATGTTTGGCCGCCTCGGTGTAAAACTGCAACCGTAATTCCAGCAACTTGTCCGGCATCTTCGCCGCGAGGTTCTCGGACTGCGAGAAGTCCGTCGGAGCGTAAAGTTCCCAATTGTAGCCGGAGATCACGTCCGCCTCGGTCGCGGCGGCGCTCCAAGGCGGCACGATGGGCGTCGTGCAAGCGGTCCAGCCGTCGTGATAAATCCCCTGGTTGCCGAGCATCTCGAAGTACTGCGTCGTGCGCGTGCTCGGCGCCTGGGCGTCGGCGAAGGTATACGCCATGCTCACGCCTTCGATCGGCTTCTGCGCGACGCCGTTCACCGAGGCCGGCTGCTGCAAGCCCACGACGTCCAAGAGCGTGGGGACGATGTCGATGCAGTGGTGCCACTGCGCGCGTAGCTCGTTCTTCGCCGCGATCCCCTTGGGCCACGAGACCACCATGCCGTTGCGGGTGCCGCCGTAATGGCTGGCGATCTGCTTGGTCCATTGGAAGGGCGTACACATCGCGTTCGCCCAGCCGACCGGATAGTGGTTGTACGACTTCCAGGTGCCGATATCGTCGGCATGCTTGAGGACGTCTTTGAGATTCTCCGGCACGCCGTTGAAGAAGGTCATTTCATTGAGCAATCCCTGCAAGCTTCCTTCGGCGCTCGCACCATTGTCGCCAGCGATATATATGACCAGCGTGTTTTCCGTCTGGCCGAGTTCGTCGATCGTCTCCAGCACGCGGCCGACGTTATGATCCGTCTGCTCCAGGAATCCAGCGTAGACCTCCATGAAACGCGCGTAGACCTTTTTCTCTTCCGGGCTGCAGGCGTCCCAGGCTTGCACGCCGGGGGCACGCGGCGTGAGTTTCGCATCCGCCGGAATCACGCCCAACTTTTTCTGCCGCGCGAAAGTTTCCTCGCGAACCTTGTCCCAGCCTTGATCGAATTTGCCTTTGTACTTCGCGACCCATTCCGGCTTTGGATGATGCGGCGCGTGCGTGGCGCCGGGGGCGTAATAGCAAAAGAACGGCTTCTGCGGCGCGACCGTCTTCTGCATCTTGATCCATTTCGAAGCCTGGTCGGCGATGTCGTAGTCGAAGTTATAGTCCGGCTTGCCGATGTAGGGATCGATCGGTTTCGTTCCCTCGGTGACCGCCGGCCGCCATTGATTCGTGTCGCCGCCGACGAAGCCGTAAAAGTGATCAAAACCGAGTCCGGTCGGCCACAGATCAAACGGGCCGGCCTGGCTCGTTTGCCAATCTGGCACGTTGTGGTTTTTGCCAAACCATGCGGTGCCGTACCCGGCTTGCTTGAGCACTTCTGCGACGGTCGCGGTATCTTTCTGCATCAGCGAGTCATAGCCGGGAAAACCGGTCGCGCCTTCCATGATCGCAGCCGTATGCACGGAGTGATGATTCCGCCCGGTGATGAGCGCCGCGCGCGTCGGGCTGCAGAGCGCCGTGGTATGGAAGTGGTTGTATTTCAATCCTTTCTCGGCGAGTCTGGTGAGCGTCGGCGTGTTGCACGGACCGCCGAACGTGCTCGTCGCTCCGTACCCGACGTCGTCGAGTAAGACAAGCAGAATGTTCGGCGCGCCTTCCGGCACTTGAATCGGCTGCGGGAAGTCGGACTTGGAATCCTTCGCCCGCAGATTGATCGTGCCTTGAAACGGCTTCGGCGGCAGCGGCAGCACGTCGCCGACCGACGTGGAGGCCGGCGGCTTAGTCGCCGCTTCTTGAGCATGCGTCGTTTGATACGCACTAGCCAGCCACCCCAAGCAACCGCCTGCGGCAATAACCACGAACAGGTGTCGAATTCTTTTCTGCATGGTGGCGCATCTCGCTACTTCGGGATCGTTATTTGAATTCACATCAAGGGTTCGAAGCGCTCGCCGCGTCCGCTTCCGGATTCTCCATTCGCACCAGCAGCCAGTTCTCCACACGGTCTTCGCCGAAGTGCACCAGCGCCGGCGCTTCTTCTTGCGTCAGGTTGTAGATTCCCGTCTCGACGACGATGTCCTGGCTCTCGCCAATCCGGAAGGCCACGCGTTGCGTGTTCTTGTCGACTTGCCCTTGAATGGACTGGGCCTCGTCAGTCTGCGTGTTGAACAGCGTTCCGGAGATCACGCCTTGCTTGTCGACTGCGAGCTGAATCACGCGCGTGGGATCGACATCCTTGTCGCTCGACGAAATGGCGAACGTCCCCAGGGGCAGCCATTCGGCCGCTTCGGCCGCGGCTTCATCGGTCGGCGGCGCCACGGTGGCAAGATCCATGGCGCTCTGCGCGAATTCATCGCTCGTGGCAACTTGTTCGCCGCCGATGTAAACGGAGCTGTCTTGGTAGGTGACGTTGCCGTCCTGGCCGTAGTCGTAGTAGACCGGCTCCGACCAGACATCGGCTGGCGCGGACCAGGCGAACCAATTGGCCAGCGCCCCGTACGCCGGATAGCGCCACCAGTAGCTCCACGGATATCGATTGAACCCATAACCATAGTGCCAACCGCACCAAGGATGATGATGGCCGTTCCACCAGTTGGCGCCAAACCAGCTGCCGTGGTTGTGCCAATAGCCCCAATTATTTCGCACGCCATTGCCCCAGCCGTTCCAGTAGCCCAGCCGGTTGGGATAGCGCCCGCCCCAATTGCGGATGCCGCCGATCTGGTTCTGCCAGCGATTGCCGATCGCGTTGATTTGATTGCGATCGATGTTCGCCCACGACGGGCGGTTGCCGATGGCGACGTTGTTCCCAATGTTGACGTTACCGATGTTGATCGGGCGATCGTTCTGGCCGGGACGCATGGGTCGATCAAAACCCGGCCGGTTGCTAGGCCGATCGGGTCGGGCGATTCCTCCTCCGCCAGCGCCAGGACGATTGGGTCCCGGCAGACCAGGGCGGGCAATTCCTCCGCCCCCCGCGCCGGGACGCACGATGCCTGGCAACGTATCCGGGCGCACAGGCCTGTCCATGCCGAGGAAGTCGCCGACATCTCCCGGCGACGGACGGTTTCCAGCGCCAGGAAGATTCGGACGCGTATTTCCCGGGCGATTGGGGCGATCGACGCTTGGTCGATTCGGTAACTCGCCACCGGGACGATTCGGGCGGTCAACTCCCGGGCGATTGCCACCGCCGCCGCCCAAATTCGGCACGCTCGGTCGCGTCGTCGGGCGATTCATATTGGGGCGATTAAAGTCCGGACGATTGCCAGCCCCGGGGCGATTCACCCCAGGCAGCGTCGAGGGACCGCCCGGACGCGGGGCGGGTCGTGTCGACGGCTTCATGCCGCCAGCGGGCCGATTCATCGCGGGCGGGCGACTGGGCGTCGGCCGATTGATCGAAGCCGGACGGCCAGGCGTCGGGCGATTCATTGATGGTCGACTAACCGCCGGGCGACTTGCGCTGGGGCGGCTGACATTGGGCCGTGGCGGGGGCCGACTGCCGCCGATGTGCGGTGAACTGGGGCGTGCCGCGGGGCGGGAAGCAGGTCGAGCTGCCGCGGCGCGCGCGGCGCCGCCACCACCGCCTCCTCCACGTGCTCCTCCTCCTCCTCCGCCACCTTTCATGCCGCCACCGCGCCCCGAGGCGTCGCCGGTAAGCAATACCAAGATCGCCAAGCCCACGGCAAGTTGTTTGATGGAACCGAACATCGGTGATTCTCCAAGGCTTGCCTGAATGTTACTTGGTGGGCAGACCAGCCGGCGCCGTTGGAGCGCCAAGCATTGGTGCGCGCGCCATTTTCACGGCTTCTTTCGCGGGTTGCGGCTCGCCGTCGATTTCATGGCCGATCAGTTCCAGCGTGATCGTGTTGTCGTCGAGGCGCTTCAACACATAAGTGCCCGACGCCGCGCGGCCGTCGGACAGGGTCTGGCTCGACTTGATCAACCAATCTTCGCCGCTCTGAGTCCAAACGCCGTCGCCGAAGGAGCCGTCGGAATTAAACGACCAGGAGCGAATTTCTTGGCTGCGCGGATCCCAGCCGATGACTTGCGTACCCTGTTGCGTGCCGTCGGCCGATTCAATGGTGAACGATCGCAACAGGAACGCGTTACTCGCGGTCCAGCGCACTTGGGTCGTGACGCGCGATTCGCCACCGTCGTCGAGCCAACTTCCGATCATCCACTCCAGATCTTGCAGCGCTTCTGTCGACGTCGCCGGCGTGGGCAGTGGCAGTTCTTCGATGGAATCGATTAACCACTTGTCGCCCTGCTTGACGAGGATGGCCGCGAAGTTATTGACGACGGGCGCTTCGTCTCCGGCTCCGAACGTGGTTTCGCCTTCCACGCTGGCCACGTCCGGCTTAATCATCCGCACGCGATCCACGCGACCGGCCAAATGAGCGTTCGGCTGTTCCTTGAACGACGCGGCGATGTCCGATTGAATGGCTTCGCGACCTTCCGTGCGTTCGCCCGTTTCGCGATCCGTGTGGGAGGCCTGTTCCGTCCAAGCGGCCGCGACTGCCGCGATGTCTTGCCTGTTGAACGACTCCACATAGGCAGTCAACGCGGCGCGTACCTCGGTTTCGTTGGCCGCGGCATTCGCCGCGACGACCGCGACGACTACAAAAGACAGTGCCAGCGCACGGAACGAGTTCATGACGATCGCCTCCAAGGAAGCCTGGTGAGCGGAGCAAGCGAAGGAAAACGAAGAGAACGTCCACGGACTCGTGGCCGCTGCGCCGCTATTCTAGCGGCGGGGTTTTGCGTTCTCAATCAAACATACGCCTTTATCTGCCCATTAAGTGGCGCCGGCGCTGTCGCACCACGAAGCGCGCGTCCCATGGCTCGCCGTAATACTTTATGCCGTCGGTCGAGGAATCGCCTGTGCGGCTACCCGCAAATGACCACGCCAACCCATTGGCGGTCGTTGATCGAACGGCGGCCGCGATCCAATTCGCAACGTGTCTTCCCTGGCAACCCGAAGCGATTCTCGACAAATCGCCGCCGGGAAAGTCAGCGGAGGTTCTGTAGATTCACCGCCACGCGGGGACGATATAATACTTCGGACGACCGTCCTTTCCGACGTTCCGCAGTGGGGGCCGATGACGATGAAACAGCTCAAAATGATCCGGCCGACTTGCCTGCTCGTCATGACGTTGGGAATTATGGCGATGGCTAATTCCGCCGATGCCCAGGGCGGCGGCAGCCGCGGCAATGCCGCCCGAGCCCGGATTCAACGTCCCACGGTCAGCCCCTATTTGAACCTCTATCGCCAGGACACCGAGGATTTGCCGACGTACCAGACGCTCGTGCGTCCCCAGGTCCAGCAACAGCGGGTGAACCAAGTTCAGCAGTCTGAATTGACGCAATTGCGGTCTCAATTGGCGACCGAACAGGCGCGGCAGCAGCAACCGCTGCCGACCACCGGACACGTCTCCTATTTCCGGCACTATTCCCACTACTTCAGCCGGAAGAAATAGGATCGTCTGCCGGCTCTGGCCCCAGACAAGCGCTTGAACGGCCTACTACGAAGGGCGCCCTTCTAAAGCGCCCCATCGACCGATCGAGTCGATGGCTCCGCCTCATCTTGGCGGACGACCCTAATCACGCCGGCTTCAGCCCACATTGCGCAGTCCCCCCAGGCGCACTCGACGTGCCGTGACAACCGGCACAACCGGAAAATTTTCACTAGTCGGCACAAAGATTGTGATCCGCGCAATCCGATGAAGTCCAGGCGGGAGCGTTCCATCAGGACGTCACCGCGCCAGACGCGATGCCGCACTTGACGCTTCAGGGCGCCAAGGCAGCCCGCCTGGCGGTTTTCACTCGCAGGGGAGCCGAGCTGATGCCGAACGGACGCAGCACTTTGCCGATCATCGCGCTATTGACGCTCAGCCTCTGCACGGGCTGCATGACGATTCATAGGCCGCACCGGCCGTGGTTCGACGAGCAAATGCCAGCTCACGGTAAGGATTCGATTAAGGCGGCGTCGATGCCGCGCGAACTCGCCAAGACAGCTCTGCCCGAATATGTAATCGAACCGCCGGACATCCTGTTGATCGATGCGATCCAGGTGATCCCGAAGCCCCCGTATCACCTGCATGCCTTGGACACTGTGCTGGTGCAGGTGCAAGGAACGTTGCCGGAATATCCGATCGACGGCATGTTCGCGGTGGAATCGGGCGGCGTGATCAACTTTGGTCAGCCGTACGGCTCCGTGAAAGTCGTGGGGATGACGCTCGACGAGGCTGTCGCCGCGATTGAAACGCACCTTGGCAAAGCGCTCACTCAAGCGGTAGTTACCGTGCAGTTGGGCGAAACCATCGGGCAACAGCAGATCGCCGGCGAACATCTCGTCGGGCCGGATGGCAAAGTCAGCCTGGGCACTTATGGCAAGGTGTTTGTCGCCGGCCTGACCCAAGATGAAGCGAAAACAGCCATCGAGACGCAACTTTCCAAGCAGTTGGAAGGCCCCGAGGTCTCCGTCGAGATTTACGCCTACAACAGCAAGTTCTATTACGTCTATACGCAAGGCGCCGGACTGGGCGACCAACTGCTCAAGTTCTCGATCACCGGCAATGAGACAGTGCTCGACGCCATCGCGGAGATTCAAGGGCTCGACTCGGTGAGTTCGAAGCGCATCTGGATTTCCCGGCCCGCGCCGGACGTGGAAGGCGGTCACCTGATTTTGCCGGTGGACTGGAACGCAGTCACTGAATTGGGTTCGTCGAGCACGAACTACCAGTTGATGCCGGGTGACCGCGTATTCGTCGCAGAGGATCCACTGGTCGCCGTCGACACGGTCGTGAGCAAGATCATCTCGCCGTTCGAACGCGTGGCCGGTTTCGTGTCGCTCGGCACGCAAACTGTGTCGGGCATTCGCTTCTTCAAGTCGCGTGGAACTCGTGGCGGCGCCACAGGCTTTTGACCTCGGAATGGGCATAAGATGAACGTGACGTCGACAAAACTCGGTGCGCGACGCTTAACGCGGCAGGGCTGCGCCCTGACCGCCTGTTTGGCGACGATGTTACTGGGCGGGTGCAGCTTGAAACGCAGCGCCACCTGGGATCGCGTCACGCACCCGGACTTTATGTACGAGGAGCACACCACGCTCCACGGATTTCACCGCACGTCGTGGGATTCTTGGCCCGAGGAGTATCGCCACAGCGGCTGGTCCCGTCATGTCGACAAGTCCGTTGAGCAAGGAGAGAAGTTGCCCGATGGCGAGCCATCGCAGGAGCTGCCGCAGCCGGAAGTGCAGGAAGAAGGTGCTGATATTCCGGAGCAGGGCGACGCCCCCGAAGCGCGCACGCTCAAGCCAGGGATGAGTAAGCGACCTGCACGGAGACCGTTGGCGTCGACGCCGGCCGTCGTTCCGGCAACTCCAGCGATTCTCCCCGAGGTCGAGCTCGTCGCCGGTTCGGCGACGGTCGCCGTCGAGCCGCCAACGATCGAAATCCCGTTTTCGCTCGATGCGGCGCCCAGTCCTTGGACTGACCGATTTGCTTCGTTGATCGCCGCGGATCGCAAGTCGAAGTGGCGAGAATTGAATGAGCAAGAAACGGAGAATTCCGAATCGCCTCGGCCAGTGCGGCATGAGGACGCTTCGGCGGCGCCGCGACCGCTCGAAATCATGGCGGAACCCCTGCTAGAGGAAACGCCGCAACCGTCAACGCAAGGCGACGGCGCGGTACAATTCCGGCTCCGGCCGGCAAGCCCGGAAGTCGTGCTCCGCGAGGCCGACGAGTTACCTGCGTCGGACGAGGAGGTTCAACTCCCTGTCGCCGATACGAAGTGAACGGCGTCTATTCCAAGGAGTCGAGCAGGAAGTCCTCGACTTCGAGCGAAACGCCCTGCTGAAGCAAGTTCACGAGCACGACCAGACGTGTCGGCTTGGTGCGCGATTGGACCACGCCCTCAATTCCCGCCAATACGCCGCTACGCACGCGCACATGCGTCCCGGGCTGCAGCCGGCTTTCGATCGTCAGCGGCACGTCAGCCAAAATCAGGCGCTGAATCTGACGAAGGTCTCGCAGCAATCCCGCCGGGTCTGGTACCGGTAAGATCTGCGCCACGCGGTCTGTGCCCAGAGCCTTGACGCGTTCCTCGTCGGTAGCCTGAAGGAACAGGTAGCTGGTGAAGAGGGGCAGAAAGGAGCTGCGCTTGCGGCCACGATAGAGGCGAGTCTGCTTCACCAGGGGCAAGTAGAAGGGGACTTTCCAGGTAAACAGTTCACGCGCCAGCGACTTTTCCTGCCGTACGCGCGTATAGACGGTCCACCAATTGCGAGCGGCCCCCATTGGGTCCCGTGGGGACAACAGATCATCGGGATAGATGTCCTTCTCCGGCGGAAGCAACGGCACGCCAAGCCCTCCTACATCCATGTTACGAACAGGCGAGCTGGCGAGCCTACAATCCTGCGCCACCCCACCTTTAGACTAGCTTCACTCAACGCATCAGACTATCCGAGACCTGGCGAAGTATGAATCGAATCATCATCCACGAAACAGTGCCAATCGAGAAGTCACCGATTGGTCGCCTCTTAGCCGCGTGGTTGCCGTAGGTTGACTGCGTTGTGTGGGCCGATGGGAAAAAACTCCATCCGCCGAAGGCGTCGCAACCTAATTATTGTGGTTTTACTACTTTCGGGATAGATTCGTGATAGCGCGACGTCCCACGGCGGCACGGAAGCGGACGAAAGCGCCGGCAAAGAGGCCCGGATCATGTTCGCGCGAACACTCTCAACCTTGTGCGCAATGGCGGTCGCCTCGCGTTGTTGGGCCCTCGACGTTCCGGTCGACTACGTCATTGGTACTAACAACATCCCGATGGATCAAACGATCGACGTGCGTGGCAATGCGACGTTGACCCTTGACTTCGCTCAGGACTCTTCCGTAGGCGTTAGCGGAATCAATCTGTGGGATACTTCGAAGCTCTTGGTGCGTTCGGGCCGCGTCCAAGGTGAAATCCGCATTCTCGGAGACAACCGACTCGATTTCCGCGGCGGCCGCTTCGCTCAACGTCTCACCGGCGACGGCGACG
>JAWXBP010000053.1 GCA_034440135.1 Planctomycetia bacterium | reverse complement strand
GGCTTCCGCACCTACGAAGCCATTGAAACCGCCCTCTATCACAACCTCGGACGCCTACCCGAGCCGGAATTCACCCACAGATTCTGGTGAGGAGGCATAAAGTCGATAAGTCGTTCCCTCCGGCACGTAAACTCGCCAACGCCAAGTCTCGAAATCGAGAAACGGCACGGCCACGACGTGGATGGCCGCTGGGTCGCCAACCTGAAGATAGCCGGTCTCGCGCCGCAGCTTTGCGAGTTCCTGCTCAGCCAAATAGAACTGATACGAAGTCCGCAGATGCGAAACGGCGAGGACGACCAGCGTCAGCAGTACAAAGAATCGCCGCAGCGAGAAGCGGAATCGGCCCGTATTAGCTCCCTCCATCCTCGCCCTCCGCGTCTCAGCGCCTCCGTGGTTCAATGCGGAGCAAATCTACGCCTCTTCCACGTGCTCCGGTTCCTCCGCCGTCTCAGTGGTCCCTTCGCGGCTGGCGCGGCCTTCTTGGCTGCGGCGCAGGTAGAGCTTGATCGGCACTTCGCCGAAGGGGAGATGTTCCCGGAACACGCCCAGCAAGTAACGCTGGTAAGTGTGATCCAGCGACTTGGGGTCGTTCGCAAAGAGGACGATCGTCGGCGGTTGGGTGCCGACTTGGGTGGCGTAGTAGATCTTGGGGCGCCGATTCTGAAACAACGGCGGCGGCGTGTGGTTGAGCGCGGCGCGGACCAGTTTGTTAATGTCGGCCGTGGACACGCGCTGCAACGACTGTTTATGCAACATTTGCGCGTGGTTCAGCAGCGCCTTGACGTTCTTACCGGTCTCGCCGGTGACGAAGGCGATCGGTACGTGCCACATCGTGCGGAAGGTATCGCGCAGATAGGTGACCCATTTCTCGGTGGGCATCGTGTTGTGCAAGAGATCCCACTTGTTCACCACGAACACGCACGGCTTGTACTGCTGCGAGATGTAATCGCAGAGCTGCTTGTCCACCATGCTAATCTTCTGCGAGGCGTCGAAGAACAGCAGCGTGATGTCGGCGCGGCGGATGCTCCGCTGCGCGCGGTGGAAGCTGTAGAAGTCGAGATCGGTGGTGATCGCCTTGTTGCGGCGCAGGCCGGGCGTGTCGATGGCGACGAAGTTTTTGCCGTCGAGTTCGAAGCGGACGTCGATGCTGTCGCGCGTCGTGCCCGGCACTTCGCTGGCGATCACGCGTTCCGCCTGGGCGAGCGTGTTGACGAAGGTGCTCTTGCCGGTGTTGCGGCGGCCGACGATGGCCACTTTCATGGTCGCTTCCGGCGGCGGCGCATCGTTTTCGAACACGCGCGGCGGCAAGTGATCGACGATCTCGTCCAGCAGCAACATCCGGCTGCGGTTTTCCTGCACGCTGACGCGAATCACCTTGCCCCGGCCGAGCTTGTAAAACTCGTCGGTCAGGTTGTCCATGCTCGGCGCGTCGGTCTTGTTGGCGACGCAGAGGATCGGCACGTCGACGTATCGCAGCCGCCGCGAAACCTCTTGGTCGAGCGGCGTCAGCCCGTCCCGCGTATCGACGACGAACAGAATCAAGTCGGCCGAATCGATGGCCAGCTCGATCTGCTGTTCGATGTGTTCGGTGAGATTGTCGACATCCGTGATGCCGATGCCGCCGGTATCGCAGAGCTCGAAATACCGCTCGCGATGCTCCATCAGGTACGTGAGGCGATCGCGCGTGACGCCGGCCACGTTATCCACGATGGCGAGCCGCCGCTGGGCCATCCAATTGAAGAGGCTGGACTTCCCGACGTTGGGCCGGCCGACGATAACTACTTGGGGAACGCTCATAAGCCTTTCATCATAGTTGCCGCAGCCGGGGGTTGCCCAGCGTAAATCGCCGGGACGATTGGCGGGACGGCAACTCGGCAGGTTGCGCAAGCTCAAGCGGGAGCATGGCTTGCGTAAAGCCGTCGGCGCGCAAACGGTGCGCACGCGCGGCCTCCATAGGAAATAACCCGGCTTAGACGGCTGCGGTTTCGGCAAAGTTCGCGGTTTGCCGCGGTTGGCGCGAGATTTTGTCCCCGGCCGATTTCCGGTACAGGAACTCAATCAGCCCCTCATATCCCTCGACCATTCGCCTCAGCGAGGCATGTTCCAGGACGAAGTGCCGGCCTTCGCGACCCATCGACTTGCGCAACGGGCCGTCCAGAAGCAATTCCTCGATCCGCGCTGCAAGCGGCTCCACCTGGTGCGGTTCGACCAGGTAGCCGTTCAGGCCGTCGGTCACCGAGTCCGGAATCGACCCCACCCGCGGGGCGACGACCGGCGTGCCGCAGGAGAGCGATTCCAGGATCGAGACCGGGTTGGCTTCCATCCGCGAGCTGAGCGCGAACACGTCGCACAGATTCAGCCATTGCGGCACGTCCGCGCGGTTGCCGAGAAAATGGACGACGCCGTTCAATTTGAGCTGATGCGCGAGCGCCAACAACCGTAGCCGTTCCGGACCATCGCCGATGATGATGAAACGCGTGTTGGGAACACGGTCGCGTACCCGCGCGGCAGCTTCGAGGAATAAAGCGTGGTTCTTTTCTGGTCGCAAGGCCGCGACGATGCCGACGACGCGCTGCTCGTTCCCAATTCCCAGCTCTTGGCGTTGAGCCGTGCAATCCAAGTCCGGCCGGTAGCGGAACACGTCGACGCCGTTGGGAACGACGAAGACTTTCTCGGAAGGAAAGCCTTCGCGCTCCACCAAGAAACGACCATGCGCCGGCGCCACGGCAATAAAACCGTCGGTGATCTCGGTCAACCAGCGATTGGGGCGTTCGATGCAATCGGGCCAGCCGGTCGAATGAAGCGCGGACAAAATCACCGGCACGCCGGCCTTCGCCGCGGCCAATCGTCCCCAGAACATCTTGTCCCCCGCGCCGACTGTGACCACGGCATCCACGCCGCGCTCAACGAACAACTTCGCCAGACGATCACGTACCTTGAGATCGTATTTGTGCCGAATCAACGAATGAAACGCAGGAATTTCCTCGGAGAGTTGCTCACCGATCGGCCCGAGTTCCTTCAGACAACAGATCTCCGGCAAAAAGCGCTCGCGATCCATTCTCCGCACCAAATTCAGCAACAGCGTCTCCGCCCCGCCGACTGGCAACGAAGTATTCACAAACATGACGGTCAACGGACCATCGTGTTGAGTGGAACGGAGATGGCGATGCAGCAGCGGCATGGGGCAGAAGGAAGTAGGTGAAGTAGGTGAAGTAGGTGAAATAGCAAGTAGGTGAAGCAGTGAGAACGGAAACCGCGCTTTAGCACGCTAAGCCCAGGGAAGGCCCTCGAAGTCGTCACTAGCAGCAACGACTATGGTGGCCTTCCCTGGGCTTTTTCTGTCTCGATTTCCTTACGCCTGACCAACGGCCTTCTTGTCTTGTTTCTCGCGCCGCTCGTCCTGGCTTCCGTCGCTCCCCGCGGCCAACGGATAAATCTCTGGCAACACCGCCGGCGGGCAGGGGCGCCATTTCGCTTTCAGGCGTTTGGCGGATTGAATCGCTTTGAACAACGTCGTGCTGCCGCGCGCCGCGGTCGAGGCCAACACCTTGCCCAGCGGATAAGTCCGCGTCGACCATTTTGCCGAGGCATCCATCAACGGGCCGTAGAAATCAACCAGCGACGGCGCGCCTTCTTGCGTGTGTTGCGCATGGAGCGATTCCAGCCAGCGGTGCATCAGGATCTGCCAGGGGCTGAACTTGGACAGCGCGGGATCGTAAGCGATCTTGGCCGGAAACAGCGTGCCCTTGCCGGCCAGGACCAACTGAAACGCAGCGTCCGTTTCGCCATGCTGCAGGAAGTGCAGTTGCGCGCCTTGCGTCTGCACGAGATGCTGGACGAGCCGCAGGTAGAAATCGTACATCCCAGGCGTTTGCAGAATCGACGAGCCGGCGCCGCCTTTCCAACTCCGGTCTTCCACTTCGCAACCACGTCGCAAGAGCCGGGCCACATCGGAGTGGCTCGCTTCACGCTCGACCACGAGTTCCGTCGCGCCTTGGTCCTCCATCCGGCGGCCCATTTGGCGCACGTGCTTGCGGTGATTCTTCGAGCGGCTGCTTTCGTAGTTCGGCCAATCGCCGGCGATCTCCACTTGGCCGATCAGATACCGCATCCGCGTATCGACCTCGCTGCCGGCCGTGCGGAGCGCGTCCAGCAAGACGTGCCACCCAGGCGAAGCGAGCGACACTTCGTCAAACATCGCCAGCGACCACGGGCCGCGGCGCACGCCCTCGGCGAGCAATTCGCAGATCGCCGCGGAGTCAGTCGTGCGATCGATCAACAAATCGCCGGCCACGCACCAGGGATTGTTCGGCAAGCGCGCAACATGCAAGGCCCCGTTCCAACGCGTGCGCACGAGCGGCAAGGCGCCGACGAACGTCTCGTCGCGGCTGACCACGAGCGCATGAAACTGCGAGTCTTTCGCGAACTGCTCCAACCACATCGCGAGCGCGGCGGCCCGGCACGTCGGCAAGGCGACGTCGCTACGCCACCACAAGTCGTCCCACGACTTGGCGACGCTGCGCAAGTCGTCGATGGAAGTGATCGTTTGCAGCGAGAGGTTAATCATCGAGGGATGCCAGGTGTAGGAAGCAGGAAGTTGTCGCCGTTAGTGCGCCGCTTGTTTGCGCGCGAGCTGCGGCACGAATCGGCGAACCGCCGCGCCAGCCAGCGCCGCGGTCCTTAGATAGCCTAGGAGCGCCGCGGTGACCGTTTGCTGCTCCGATCGGGTGAGGAGCAAGTTCGTGGTCAAAGCGACGGCGCCGATTGTGACGAGCGTAAGCGTGGCGACGATCGGACCCAGACAAACGAGGGCCGGCAACATCGAGGCGATCGCCACGCCGCGGTCGAACTTCATGCCCAGCGCACGGTTCGCCGCCAGGACGAGCGTCAGCGCCGTGGCCGTACCGAGCATCGTGGCCGCCACCGCTCCGTGCAGGCCCCATTTCGGCAGCCACCAGAGATTGAGCCCGATATTGACGATCAGGCCCACGAGGAGCGAAGCGCTTGCCAAGCGTGCTTTTTCAGCACACCACAAATAGTTCTGCGCCACTGAGCTTTGCGCACCCCACAGGCAATAGCAAAGCGTCATGGGCAGCACCGCCAACCCCGCGCTGAATTTTCCGCCCAATGCCGCGCCGAACAGCCAAGGCGCGAGCAACAGCACGGCCGTCGCGCCACTGGTCATCACAAAGGCGAACACCTTTAAGATCAGATTGAGCCGGCGCCCCACTTCGTCGTGTCGGCCCAACTCCCAGTCGTGGCTCAAGTGCGGCGTCACCAAGGCGGCCATCAATTCTGCAAGCCCGACAAACAAGAGCGGAATCAGCCGCGCGCTGTGATACTGACCGACTTGCGCGAGCGCCTCATCCGCCGATAGCCCACTGTAGTGAATCAGCATGTAGCGGTCAGTCAACTCAAACAGGTTGGTCAACCAGTTGGTTGCCCAGAGCCAGACGGCGAACGGCAGTAACTTTGCCCAGAAGGCGCGCTGCGAAATGGCTTGCGCACCGGCGCCTGCTTCGCGCCAAGCGCCGCGAACCCAGGGGAGCGCGCCGAGTGAGGAAAGCAAGCTCGCAGCGCCGTAGCCGAGAATCACCGCCGCGGCGTCCTGCCGCCAGAAGCAAAGGAGCGCAATCGTCAACGTCGCGAACAACACCGTGTTGGCGAATTGAATGCTCGACACAATCCGATACAGCCGCAACGCCGTGAACAACGACACCAGGTAGTTCTGCCACACGACCGACGCCAGGCAGAACGCCAGACAGGCGATCAATTCCACGCTGGCGGTATCTCCAAACACCACGGAACTGAACCATTCGGCCTTCCAGAGCAAGCCCGAGACGCCGATTGCAATCGCGCACGTGGTGAACACCGTGGCGCGCAGCAGAAATACGCGCAGTTGTCCGAGGCGACGAAAATGCTCCACGTAGCGGCCAAACGAGCCCGGCACGCCCAGGACCAACACCGGCGCGGCCAGCATTAGAAAGCCGAACGCCAGGTCCCAGCGTCCGAGTTGATCGGCGTCGAGCCACCGGCAAACCAGCACGCTGCGCCCAAAGCCCACGCCGCGCTGCAGCAGCGTGATCGCGAACAGAATCAGCACGCTGGCAGCCAACGTATCGCTGCGCAGGGCGGGCTGCGCCGCTGTTTCCGGAGTAACATCCGTCGGAGAGATCATCGCGAGACCGCTCCGGTCGCGCGTGGTTCCGTGGGGCGCGGCGCGTATTCATAGCGCGGCAAATGCAGCTTGCGCGGGTCGATCGTCAGCCAATTCTTGAGCCGCACCAACTCCGGGTCGCCGTGAATGCGCTGCAAGTGAAAGGCGTCTTCGCCCGGAAAGTTATAGCCGCCATACGCCGAGCAAACCCCCGCGAAGCCGGCGTCGCGCGCCAATTGAAACGCCCGTGGATTCAGGTTGCCCCACTGGCCGTAAGGAAAGGCAAAGTAGCGAATCGGGCGGCCGAGCAAATCGGCCAGGTCTTCCGCGGAGCCGACGAGTTCGTTGTACAGGAGTCCCTCTTCCTGAATGCTTCCCAAATCCGCGTGAGTCCGCGTGTGAGCGCCGATCTCGATTCCCCAATCGGCAATCTGTTTCAATTGCTCTGGCGTATTCGGCGCTAGCGGAGCGCCGAGCGTCTCGTCATGCGGGAAGGGGCGTTGCTCCAATACAAAGCTCGAAGCGACGAAATAAGTGCAAGGCACTTTTTCGCGGACCAGCAGCGGCAAAGCGAAATCCATGTTTTCCGCGTAGCCGTCGTCAAAGGTAATCGCCACGGCGGGGCGATGATTCACGCCCGACGTGATCCGCCGCTGCGCTTCGGCCAGCGAGACGACGTCGCAATGCGACTTGATCCATTCAATTCCGTGGGCGAAATCGCGGCGCGAGCAGGTCCAGGCGTTCGGATGCGTGTCGGCCACGCGATGGTAAAACAACACCATCACCGGCGCACGCGCCGCCGCCGCCCACTGGGCCGCCGCCCGGCGACGCCAGGGCAGGCTGCCGAGGCAATACAGTTCCAGGAGCCATTTTTTCCACAACGACATGGGCCACACTCGATGTTGAACGACTCTCAGCGGCCGCATTCAATCGCTGAATGCGCCGCGTCGCTGGGACTATCGCGCATAGCCGGCTTTGCGCAAACCGGTCTTGATCCAACTCTTGACGTTCCGCTTCGCCAACCACACGCCATGCGCGAACCGGGCGGCAACGCGCGGCGCGGCCACGCGGACGTTCCAGGTCGGATGTGGCTCGGCGCGCCAATTGCTTTTGTACTTCTCGTCGCCGCGCAAGTAGTCGAAGCGCTGCAACCCATGGGCAATCGCCCACTGCTTGCTGGCGACTTGCGTCATTCGGCCCGGCTCCAGATCCAGTGCTTCCGGATCCAGGCCCGACTGGTAACCGTGAATCGTGCCTTGACAGACGAATTGATATTCGGCGGAGATCGGGCGCCCTGCGTGTTCCAGCCACCACAGTCGCAACTCGCCGCGCTCTAACAGTTTCTTCGCAACTTCATGATGAAACGACGTAAACCGTGGCGAGGCGAAGCAGCCAGGCTCCCCGAGACTCTGCCAACGCCGCTGGTGCAGACCAACGAGGGTTGACCAACCCTGCTCGAACTCGTTCGCGCTCGTCACTTCGCGGCACGTGAAATGTTCCGTGTCCGCGACGCGCGCCGCGGCTTTGCGGGCCTGCGCGCGGCGGTTCTTCGAAAGCAGGCCGAGATACGCTTCCCAGTTAGATGGCAAATCCAAGAGCCAGCAGTTCAGACCTGGTTGCCGATCCAGAAGACAATTGCGGACGGCAAGTTGATCGCAGAGGAATTGCATCGCCGCGTCCGACTGGTCGACGCAATCGAATTCCAGGTGATCCCAGCGGTCCTGAGCTTGGCGGGTGAGCCAGTCGGACACCGTGGGGCGCTCGTCGGCCAGCCACTCAGCGATCGCGCCGGCGACTTCTGTCTCACGCCCGGGCGGACACAACAATGTTTGATGGTCGGAGCACACCTCTCCGGAACCGAGAAATCGCACGACTCCCGCTCCGGTCGTCGTGCGTTCCAAGTACCAAGGCGCCAGGCCGATCACGCGGCCTGCGTCATCGTATACGCCGAGGATATACAATTCGTGCCGATTGCCCGCGTCCTGCTGGTAGTGCCGCCACCAGCATTCGAGCCAGGTCCAGGTCAGAAAGAAGCGGCCGCCCGCCAGGCGATCCCATTCCGCGGGGGCGAGCGGCACTTGATCGAACGAGGTCATGCGCGAGACGTACATGTCTCAAGTCTTTGTCACCCCGGCGATATTGCAAATCGCCATGCGGCGATTGGGCCGATTCCCAGGCGGCCATCCTCGCGATCGTGCGCGACACGCTTCGAATCCGCATTTGGCACGGCGCTAAACATCTCTCCTGGGCGACGTCATGTTGCGAAAATGCAACTTGCAGGCGACCGGGCCGCCGCCA
This sequence comes from Planctomycetia bacterium, assembly GCA_034440135.1. Taxonomy (NCBI): domain Bacteria; kingdom Pseudomonadati; phylum Planctomycetota; class Planctomycetia; species Planctomycetia bacterium. The sequence goes on along the minus strand of JAWXBP010000053.1, from coordinate 10,970 downwards.
CTGGCAATTTTCCTCGTGGCCGGAAAGTCGTCGCAAATCCCGTCGCGTGCGGGAATTGCGGGTTTCCTTCTACATCGGTTCAGGACGTCGATGAGCCGCGGCGCGAGCTTTGCATTTCCTTGCGAATACCCTCGACTCACTGGAAATTGTGACGGCTTGCGAAAGGAAACAAACATGAGCGAACAGCCCGTAGCGACTGTGCTGAATCCCGTCGAGGTGCTGAAAGTGCTGGCGGCGCACCGCAAGCAGTGGATCGTCTCGACGGCCGTTTGTGCCGTGCTGGCGTTGCTGGCCGCGATCGCGTTGCCGCGAGTCTGGCAGGCCTCGCAGGCGATGGTCGTCCGTGCCGAGGCCGCTGGCGTCGGCGAAGGCAACGGCAAGTTCCGCCAACTGGACGACATGAAGACCGCGCAAGAGACCGTGCTGGAACTCGCGAAGAGCCGCACCGTCCTGGAAGCGGCCCTGCAAGTCGTCGCGTCCGATCACGCCTCGGCCGCCACGCCGCAGGCGGTCGCGGACCTCCGCGACGCCGTCACGCTGACGCCCCCCAAGGGCGCCGAGTTCGGCAAGACCGAAGTCTTTTACCTGCACGTGCAAGATGTTTCGCCGGAGCGAGCGGTAGCCCTGAATCGCGCCATCTGCGAGCAACTTCAAAATCGCTTGCAATCTTTGCGGGACGCCAAGGCGGAAAGCACCATCAACGAATTGGAACGTGGCGTGGCGCTCGCCGAGCGTGATCTCACGGAATCAACCAACGCCTTGTCGCGACTGGAATCGGAAGTCGGCGGCGACCTCGCCGAGCTGCGATTGCTGAATGGCGGGGCTAGCGGTGACAGCGATCTCCGTCGTAAGACCGTCGAAATCGAAGCCGAGTTGCGGGCTGCGAAAACTGCCCAGCGCGAAAGCGAGAAGCTGCTGGAACTGCTCAACTCCGCCAGCGATGATCATTCGAAACTGTTGGCCACGCCGAACCGCTTGCTCGAATCGCAGCCGGCGTTGCGTCGACTGAAAGACGGTCTGGTCGACGCGCAGCTCCGCACCGCGCAGTTGCGAGGGACCATGTCGGACGCTCATCCGCAAGTTATCGCCGCGCAGTTCGCGGAACGCAACATTGTCGATCAAGTCCATGGCGAACTGAGCACCGCCGTCCGCGGCGTCAACGTCGATCTGGAGTTGACCTCCGCTCGCGTCGCCGCCCTCGAAGATCAGGTGAACGCCAACAAGCAGCGGCTCGGCGCCTTGGCCGGCCTGCGTGCCGGCTACTCGAACCTGACCGCCGACGTCACGCAGCGTTCGGAACTGTTGCAGAAATCGCGTCGCGAACTGGCCGACGTCCGCGCCACCCGCGCCGGAGCGAAAGGCCCGGGCGTGATCACGCTGATTGACTCGCCGGACACCGGTAATCGCCCGCTCGGACCGGGCCGGGCCACGATCGTCCTGGGCGGCGTCTTCGGCGGCCTCGCCATCGGCTTCGGCCTGGTGTTTCTGACCGCTCCCCTGCCCGTCGCAACCGCCACAGGCAAAACGTCAACGACCCCGGTCACCCACCGCCGTCGTGCCGCTTCGCAATCGCCGGTGGGCGGCCTGCGAGGCGCCCTGGAAACCCTGGTTGGCCGCCAATGGTCGCCCAGTGCGTAAGGTAGACTTTCCCGCCGTGAGCTAGTGAGCGGCCGCGAAGACAAAACTTCGCGGCCGCTCCTCTTTCTAGGTCCTCCGGCTAGCTACATCACGCGTCAACAAACATGGACTTCCTTCTTGGCATCGCCGTCGTCGCCGCGTCCGTCTGGGGGACGTTGTTGATCCTCCGCGGATCGCTGGTCGGCGGTTGTCTGGCATTTTTGTTCTGCGTCTGCTGCTGCGGCCATGATCTGATCAACTTTCACATCGGCCCCGTACCGCTGACGATCGATCGCCTCGCGCTGTTGGCGGTTGTTGCGGCGTACGCCGTGAAGCGCCGCTTCGGCCTCGCCGATCCCAAACCGTGTGCGCCGCTTGATTGGTTGCTCGCCAGCTTTATTGGCGTGCTCGCGCTCAGTATGTTCGCCCACGGCTGGCAGGCCGCACGCCCGACCGAAGTCACGCCGCTCTGGCGGTTGCTCGGCGGGTATCTGATTCCACTCGTCGTGTACTGGATTGCGCGTCAGTCTCCCGTCAGCGATTCTCAAGTGCGCACGCTGCAAAAGGCCTTCGTGGCCTTCGGCGTCTATCTGGCGCTCACCGGACTGTGCGAAGTCGCCGGGTTGTGGCAGTTCGTGTATCCAACTTACATTCGCGACCCGGCGGTCGGCCTGCACTTCGGCCGCGCGCGCGGACCGATGGTTCACTCCGTCACCTATGGCATGTACCTGGCCACGGCCCTCCTGGCGTTGTGGGAACTGCTGCGCAGCGCGCCGACGCGTTGGAGCAAACTGGCGTATGCGTCGTTGGCGCCCCTTTTTGCTGTTGGATTGTATGTCAGCTATACGCGCAGCGTCTGGATCGGCATGGCGTTGGCGCTGCTGATCGTCGCCGTGATGACATTCCCGGTCGCCTGGCGGCGCTTGGCGATTGCTGGCGCGGTGGCGGGCGCGCTATTTGTCGGCGCGTTCAAGCTCGACGCCATCGTCGGGTTGCAGCGCGAAGGTTCAGTGGCCGATACGCGTCAAAGCGTCGATATGCGCGGCAGCTTCGCTTACGTCTCCTGGCTCATGTTCCAGGATCGCCCCTGGTTCGGCTTCGGGTTCGGGCAGTTTCCCACGGCGAAGCTTGATTATCTCTCCGATCGCAGCAGCGACCTGCCGCTTGAACAAATCCGTGGCTACGTTCACCACAACACCTATCTCAGCCTGCTCACGGAAACCGGCCTCGTCGGCCTCGGACTGTTCCTCGCGATTCTCATCGCTTGGTGCAGACGCGCTTCGCAGTTGTGGAGCGACGTCAGCCAATCCGAGACACTCCGATCCCTCGGCCCGCTCACACTCGGCGTCCTCGCGGTCTATGCCTGCCAGTTGATGTTCCACGAGTTGTCGTACACACCGCTCGATCATGCATTGGTCTTCCTCTTCGCTGGCCTCACCGCCGGCTTGACCACGCCTGCGGCCATCGCCAACCGGGTGCATTCGACCGTGAGCGCTTGGCCCTTCTTGTCGCGGCGCGCTGCTAGTCACTAAGACGGCGTTTGATTTGCTTCCTTGCCCTGCATCGGTTAGATTTCCGGCTGCTCGCGTTGTTCGCCTAATCTGCACGGGGCCATTGCTATGTCGATTCCGTTCACGTGCCCGCACTGCCAGGCTCAGACCAGTGTCGACGACCGCTACGCTGGCCAAACCGGGCCATGCAGTCATTGCGGGAAACCGATCACGATCCCCAATCCGATGGGCGTCGCCCACGCGCCGGCGCCCGCCGCGCGCGGCGGCAACGCCCTGGTCCTGGTCGCCATCGTCGTCGGCGGCGGTTTTGTAATGCTGTTCATCATCGGCATCTTGGTCGCGCTGTTGCTGCCGGCGCTGCAAGTCGCGCGAAGCGCCGCGCGACGGGCGCAGTCGATGAACAATCTCAAGCAAATCAATCTTGCCCTGCTGAACTACGAGTCCACGTACGGCACGTTTCCGCCGGCCTATATCGCCGACGCCGACGGCAAGCCGATGCACAGTTGGCGCGTGCGAATTCTCCCCTTTATGGAACAGCAAGCGCTCTACCAGCGCTACAACTTCGACGAACCGTGGGACGGCCCGAACAATCGCCTGTTTCACGACACGGTGGTGCCGGCATACGTTGACCCCGCCACTCCCGACGGGCCAACCAGTTACACGAGCTACGTCGTGGTCACCGGGGCAAATACGATGTTCCCCGGCGCCGAAGCGGTGGCGATGAAGGACGTGCTCGACGGATTGAGCAACACGATCATGGTTGTCACCACGACCGACGAGGACATCCTCTGGTGCGAACCGCGCGACCTGGAGTTCGACAGCATGAGCTTCCAGGTCAACGACCCGGAGAACTCTTGTATCTCCAGTGAATACCCCGGTGGAGCTCCGGTGGGGCTTGGGGACGGGAGCGTGAGATTTCTGCAAGACGACCTTGATATGAATGCGCTGCAGTCCTTGTTGCTGCTCGACGATTCCGTCGTGGCGGCCCCAGCCGAATGACTTGATTACGCCATCAACTCCGGCACCACGTTCCCGTGCACGTCAGTCAGCCGGAAATCGCGGCCGGCAAAGCGGTACGTCAATCTCTTGTGATCGAAGCCGAGTAGGTGCAGCATCGTGGCGTGGAGGTCGTGGACGTGGACCTTGTTTTCCACGGCCTGGAAGCCGAATTCGTCGGTGGCACCATAGACCGTGCCCGGCTTCACGCCGCCGCCGGCCATCCAGGCGGAGAAGCCGTAGTTGTTGTGATCGCGGCCGTTGATCTTGCCGGCGTTGGCGCCGGCCTGCGGTAGTTCGACGGTCGGCGTGCGGCCAAATTCTCCGGCCCAGAGCACGAGCGTCTCGTCCAGCAAGCCGCGCTGTTTCAAATCCTTGAGCAGCGCGCCGATCCCTTGATCACACTCGGTCGCCAACCGGCGGTGATTGTCGGCGATGTCGTCGTGGTTGTCCCAAGGCTGCCCCTGGCCGTGCCAAAGCTGCACGAACCGCACGCCGCGCTCGATCAGCCGCCGCGCGATCAGGCACTGCCGCGCGTGGACGCCGGGCCCGTACATATCGAGGATATGTTGCGGCTCCCGCGCGATGTCGAACGCGTCGGTCGCTTCCATCTGCATCCGGTACGCCAGCTCGAAACTGTGAATCCGTGATTCGAGCGCCGAGTTCTGGCCGCGTTCGTCGGCATGCCGGCGGTTCATCGCCGCGAGCAAATCCAATTGCCGCCGCTGATCCGCCAGATTGAGTGAATGATTCTTGATGTTCGCCAACAGTTTCTCGACGTCCGCCTCTTTCGTGTCGATGTACGTCCCCTGGTAGACCCCCGGCAGAAATGCGCTCGACCAGTTTTCCGCATCCTTGATCGGCAACCCGTTCGGGCACATCGAGATGAAGCCCGGCAGGTTTTGGTTCTCGGTGCCCAGACCATACGTGACCCAAGAACCCATGCTTGGGCGCACGAGCCGGGATTCGCCGCAGTTCATCAACATCAGCGACGGTTCGTGATTCGGCACGTCGGCGTACATCGAGCGGATCACGCACAGCTCATCGGCGCTCTCGGCGACGTGCGGGAAGATCTCGCTGATCTCGATGCCGCTCTGCCCATGTTTCTGAAACTTGAACGGCGAGGGAAACGCCGCGCCGGTCTTCCGCTCGGTGCGCAAATTCTCCACCGGCAACATCTGGCCGGCGTATTTTTCCAGCGACGGCTTGGGATCGAACGTATCCACATGCGACGCCCCGCCATTGGCGAAGATGTGGATGACATGCTTCGCCTTCCCCGGGAAATGCGGCGCCTTGGGCGCCATCGGGTTGACATAGCCCTCTGACGCGTTGGCCACGCCGCCGAGCAAATCCGCCGAAGACATCACACCGGCCAGGCCCAGCAGCCCGAGCCCCGTGCCGCAGCGCGACAGCATTTCACGGCGATTGATTTGCGGCAGCATGATTTCAACCTCGAACCAGTACTGGTTGCGGCAACTATTCCACGGCCGGCGATGCGATCCGTTTCAACATCCGCACGAACGACAGGACTATGCCCACGACGTAGAGCACGGTCAACAAACTCAACGCGCCACCAACCAGGATGCTGAACTTCCAGTTGGCGACGACGAACAGCTTCAATTGCGGCGCTTGCGGATCATCCAGAAAGGCTTGCGAGCGCTCCGACACGCTCTTGATGTTCAACGGCGTTACCGGCACCTCGGCGAAGCCGTCTTCGCCGTTGATGACCAGAAACGCCTCGTCCTCGGTGCGATGCTTCGGCTCGCTCGGCCGCCGTCGCTCGAACTTCCCCTGCACGAAGCGATCGTCGATGCCAATCACGGGATCGACGGTTTGCGTCCGATACGGAATGAAGAAGAACAGACAGGTCTGCGCCGTCGCGGTGACATGGTCCTCGGTGCGTTCAAAGCGAATCCACGACACCGGCGCAATTGCAGTGACAAACCCAGGAAGGCCAACGCAAAACAATAAGCCCAGAACATGCCCGAAGAGCGCATTGCCAAGCCCGCCCTTCTTCTTGACGGGTGTGTCGGCAGCGACGGTGGCTTCGGTTTGGCTCATTGTTTCAGTCGATTGGCAACACTAGCCCGTCGGGCAAGTGAAGGAAACACGACCCTCTAATCCACAAACGCGAACTCATTCGACATCAACAACACCTGTGCGAACTGCTCCCAGGCCCCGAGCGGTTGGCCTTCCGTCGTCCCGCATGAGGCGATGAACTGGCAGCCGAGTTGCGTTTCGTCTTCCGACGCCTCGCGCGCCAGCACGCTCCGATAGAGCGCCTTCACGCGCTCCGCGGCATCGGTCTTTTCCGCAATCTCCGCTCGCAAGACCAAGTGCTTCGTCTGCTCGATAGAGAACGAAGAATTCATTGCAAACAGCGCCTGTTGCGGCACCGTGGTCTTGGGTCGCTGCGCCGTCGAGGCATCCGGGCTGGCGAAATCAAACGTCCGGAATAGATCCGGCAACACCTGGCGATCGATGTAGCCGTACACGGTGCGGCGCGTGGTGAACGGCTCGGCGTTCAGGTCGATCGGCCGTCCGCCTAATTGCCGTTCCAGCCGTCCGGCCGCCGCCAGCAGCGAATCGCGATACGCCTCGAACTCGAGCCGCCGCGGATTCATCCGCCAGTAGAGGCGATTTTCAGGATCGATTTCATTCCCTTCCGGGCGTTCCAGACTTTGCTGCCGGTACGTGCTCGAAAGCACGATCATCCGATGCAGCCGCTTGAGCGATTGCCCGTCGGCGAGAAAGTTTGTGGCCAGGAAATCGAGCAACGCCGGATGCGACGGCGGATCGCTGCGCATGCCGAAATCGCTCGGGTCGCGCACCAGCGACATGCCGAAATGTTGCTGCCAGACACGATTCACCCACACGCGGTAGGTCAACGGGTTATCGTGCGCGACAATCTTCTGAGCTAATTCCAAACGGCCGCTGCCGGCTTCGAAGGGCTCGACGCCGCTCACTTCCAGCACTTCCACGAAGCGGCGCGGCACTTCCTGCTCGGGGCGACTCGGATTCCCGCGCGCGAACACGTGCGGCTTATAGGGTGTATCGTTGTCGACGAGCACCATCGCACGTTCCGGCGCGTCGGGCGAAGTGACTTCCCACTCCTGCACTTTGGCCTTCAACTCCAAGTAGCGCCCCTGTACCTTTTGGGTGAACAATCGCTGGGCCACCTCTTCATTGAAGACCGTCGGCGACTTGTTCCCATAGAGCACTTGCCGCAGCGCCTCGGCCGCGGCGTCATCGAGTTCCTTCGCATCGGACCGCTCCTTGAGCAACTCCTGGTACTTCTGGTCGACCGCGACGAGTAACTCGCCGTACAGGTTCGCAACCTCGAACATCGACGTCGGCCGTTTCTCCAACAGCACTGCACGGACGGTCGGGTTCAATTCAGGCCAGGTGCCGGCTTCTAACTCCGCAAACAGCGCAGCAGCGCGCTCGGGATAGCCGGCCGAGCCGCCCTCGGCCAATCGTTTCCAGGGGCCGAACACCGGGTGATCCGACTCGACCTGCCGATCGAGATAACGGCGCCAGCGCTCCACCATCCGTGGGTGCAGTTCTTCGCCGTCGGTGATGACGTCGAAAATGTCGGGCAGGTCTTCGCCCATCATCTCCTTGACGACGAGCAGTAAAAACTTCGTGGTCTGCGTCCGCAGTTGCGTTTTGAGCGCGGTGACATTCTCGTCATAGTGTTTCGTCAGCTCGTCGCGGCGCGTCTTGAGTTCTGCTTCAAACTTCTGATACGCCTCCGTCGCTTCCGGCTTCCCGATCAACGGCCGCTCATCGGGCTCGTGGCAACTGGCGAAGATGCCGTACATCGCGTAGTAATCGGCGCTGCCAATCGGATCGTACTTGTGATCGTGACAACGCGCACAGCCGACCGTCAGGCCCAGGAATCCGCGCGAGACGACATCGATCCGATCGTCGATGATGTCGTGCATGTTGTTGCTGAACCGGCGCCCGACCGTGAGAAAGCCCATCGCCGCCAAGGCTCGTTTGTCGTCGCCCAACTCCAGTCGATCGGCCGCGATCTGCTCGGTAACGAAGCGCTCGTACGGCAAGTCTTCATTCATCGCCCGGATCACATAGTCGCGAAACGTGTACGAGAAGGGATAGCGGCGGTCCTCGGTGAAGACATAGCCCTTCGTGTCGGCATACCGCGCCACGTCGAGCCAATGCCGTCCCCAGCGCTCGCCATATTGGGGCGACGCCAGCAGCCGATCCGCGACCGTTTCGTAGGCCGAAGGCGACGCGTCTGCCTCGAAGTTCACGACCTCGTCATAGGTCGGCGGCAGTCCGGTCAGGTCATACGTGGCGCGGCGCAACCAGGTGCGTCGGTCCACGGCGGGCGAGGGCGCGAGCCCCGCTTTGTCCAACTCAGCCAACACGAAGAAATCGAGCGCGTTGGTCGGCCACGCGGTATCAGCGATCGCTGGTAATGGCGGGGCCTGCATCGGTTGCAGCGACCAATGCGTCGCGCGTGCAGCGGTGATGCGCTCCGCGAGCCCCAGCTTGATCGCGGCGACTTGTGCCGCCTCCGGCCAGGGTGCGCCGAGCGACACCCATTTCTCCAGCGCCGCAATCTGCTCGTCCGGCAGCTTCTCATCCGGCGGCATCTGCACCTTGCCGTCATAGCGGACGACGTGCAACAACCGACTCGCGTCAGGCGTTTCCGGCGTGACGATCGGCCCGGAGTCGTTTCCCTTGAGCATGTCCGCGCGGCTGTCGAGGCGAATCCCCGATTCCTGCGCATCGGGCCCGTGGCACTCGACGCACCGCTCGACCAGGATCGGCCGCACCTCGGCCTCGAAGAACCTTGCCGCCTCGGCCGGATCCGGCGTCGCATTTTCCCCCAGCGCCGGCGTCGCCCAATAGACAAGCACTCCCAGCGCGCAGGCAACGCGTCGCAATTGGCTGCTCATCTGTCGAATCTCCCCAGGTGGGTGGCCGCAACGGCGGGGATTTCAGGCGGGTGGGTCGCCCTTGATTATAAAGAGCCGCCGATGGGTTTGTCCATTCGATGGCGCTGAATGGCAGGCGTATACTCCAACCTCCTTCCCCCCCGCTCGAATAAGGAGTATCCTCGCAGCCGGAGAGGGAGTGGCCGTAGGTGGGAGAGCGAAAGAAATCCATACATGAGTGAAAACGTGCAGTTTGCCGAGCGCGCCCGGACCAAAATCGTGGCGACGCTGGGCCCGGCTTGCGCGGCGGAAGACAAAATCGCCGAGCTAGTGACCGCCGGGGCCGACGTGTTCCGTCTGAACATGGCGCACGGCTCCCGTGAGCAACACACGGAAACCCTGCAAAGAGTCCGCCGCGTCGAGCAGCGGCTGAGCAAGCCTTGCGGCTTGCTGGTGGACCTGGCCGGCCCCAAAATCCGTTTGGGCGATCTGCCGAACAACGAAGTGCAGATGATTCCCGGCGAGGAATATCGCTTCGTCCGCGGCAACGCCGCCAGCAGCGACCGCGAGTTTACCAGCACCTACGCGCCGCTCGTCGATGAAGTCTCGGTCGGCAAGATGATCATGCTGGCCGACGGCACGATTTCGTTGCTCGTCGAGGAAAAAGGGAAAGACTTCGTCCGCGCCCGTTGCGTGCAAGGCGGACCCTTACGCAGCCGACAGGGTATCAACCTCCCCGGCGCCAAACTCAGCACACCGGCCATGTCCGACGTCGACGTCGACAATGCCCTGTGGGCTGCGGATGCCGGCGCCGACTTCATCAGCCTTAGCTTCGTGCGCTCGGCCGACGACGTACGGTCGCTCAAATCGATGTTGCTGGCTCGCGGTTGCCTGGCTCGGGTGATCGCTAAGATCGAAAAGCCCGAGGCGCTCGAACAGCTCGACGCCGTGGTGCAAGCCGCCGACGGCGTCATGGTCGCCCGCGGCGACTTGGGTGTGGAAATGGACTTGGCCAGCATCGCGGTCGTGCAGAAACGGATCGTTGAGACCTGCAACCGCCGCCAAAAGCCGGTCATTATCGCCACGCAGATGCTCGACAGCATGCAGCATTCGCTGCGCCCCACGCGGGCCGAAGCGACCGACGTCGCCAACGCCATTCTCGATGGCGCCGACGCCTGCATGCTCTCCGGAGAAACGGCCGCCGGTCAGTACCCGCGCGAATCCGTGGAAATGATGGATCGCATCGCCCGCGCAACCGAGCCATTGCTGGCCCACCGCACCCGCGGCCCCGCCCCGGCCATCGCCCCGCAAGGCGTGCGGGAAATCACCCGCGCGGTCGTCTACGGCGCAGGTTACATCGCGGCGGAGTTGGGCGCAAAACTCGTCGTTGTCGCCAGCCACACCGGCGCTACGGCGCTCGCCTTGGCCAAGCAGCGCAACTTCATCCCCACAGTGGGCGTGAGCGATTCCCCGACGGTGTTGCGTCAGATGTGCCTGATGTGGGGCGTGATCCCGTTGGCCGGCGCACCAGTTGCCGACCGCGAGCACCTGATTCGCCACGTAGAAACCTGGGGCCGCCACGTCGGCGCACTCACCTCCGGCGACCGCATCATCGTAATCACCAGCAGCTCGATCAGCGCCAGTGGTCACAACGTGCTGCTCGTCCACGAAGTGCCGTAACAGCAGTACGCCCGGAACTTCTGTAGGCACTTTAGCCGAGGTCTGTGACCTGGGCGCGTTGGACGTCGGCTCATGGCGCGACGACGAACGGCTCGCGACGTCCACTCCACCGCCCTCGCAGAGGGCGGCTACAGACGGATTCTCGGCCGGCGACGTACGGACTAGAGCGCATCTGCGATAGGTCTATCGCCCTCTGCGCAGTCTACGTAAACTGGTGAATCGCCTTTTTTCAAGGAGGTTTGCCATGGCGGCGGCGTAT
>JAWXBP010000052.1 GCA_034440135.1 Planctomycetia bacterium | reverse complement strand
TTCAAATCGACGATGTAGTCCCCGTTCGAGTCTCCTGGAATCGGGCGAAGAATGTCGACGGTGAAGTCGTCGATGGTGGCCGTAAAGGGATGCGGGTTGCGAGCGTTGGCGACGAGCACGCCGGCGTAAAGCTGCGTCAAGTCATTCAACCAGGGAAGCTCTTGACCGGGTAGGGCTCCATTCTCCACCGGATCACTCAAATTGTTCCACGACAGCGTCCAGACTCCGTTCGTCCGCGCCAGCTTCAACTCCAGGTCGTCGCCATTGTCGAATGCGCCAGGCGCCGAAAACACATTCACATCGCCGGCGCCCACATTCGTCGTGAAAACGAAGCTGTTGGAATTGACGATGCCGGCCCGCAGGGTCGTGCCGGCGTCCGGGGCGATATAAATCGTGATCTGATCCGATGCGTTCGGCAATTGCACGTTGCGCAGGACCACCGACACTTGAACGTCGATGCCGCGAATATCGTCGAGCACGACGCCGAGCGCTTCGAGCTGCGGCAAGTTCAACGCCCCGTTGATGTCCGCCTGGGTCGAGCGAATCCGTAGCCTGCCGCCCGCCCCGGGCTCCAAGTCCAGGTTCGGGTCGTTCGCCGGCAGCGCGCCGCCCGTGCCGGGCAAACGGTGCGTGAATCCGGTTCCGACGCCGTCCTTTTCGGCGATCGTGCCAGCGACGGGCGCATTGAACGAGAGATCCACCGCGCCCAGACCTGTTTCGCCGAAGTTATTGCGGACGTTGTTCAGGTCCACGACATTCACGGCACAATCGTCGTTCGTATCGCCAGGCAGGTCGCAGGCGGCGACCTCGAGGGCGATCTGCGCCATGCCCGCGCCGCCATCGTCGTCCGTGCCCGTGAGCGTGAACAGGTGAATGCCTTGTTGCAGCGGCGTGAACGTAAATTCCTCGCCCGCGCCGGCACCCACGGTCTCCCCGTTGCGCGTCACGAGCCAGGCGAGCTCATGCGTATCGAGCACGCCGACATCGCTCACCAGCGCCTGGAGCGTGAACGGTTGGCCCAGCGTGACCACGATCGGTATCGCCGTGATGGCCACCGACGGCGCGACATTGTTCACGGTCACCGCGGCGTCCGCTTGCCCGACACCGTCATCGTCGTCGGTCACGGTGACGGAAATCGGAAACACATCAGAGGGCGTGCCGGAGGGATCGTCGTCAAGGTATTGGTGCGCGGCGGTGAAAGTGTGCGGTGTGGTCAACACGAAGTTGTCGAAACTGTGGCCTGGATTGTATGCGTCAACAAGAGCGACTCGCCCTGACTGGAAGGCGTCAGTCACAAGCGTAGACTGCAACACTCCATCGATGAAAGCTCGGTACGTGTCACCAGCAACTTCCACCTTAACTCTCGCGTTGGATTCGTGTGGAATAAAAAGATTCGATACACGGTTCAGATACCCTGGTGGCGTAGGCACGCCATCGACGAAGACGTGCCAATAGAGATCGCGGCCAGCCTGCGGATTTGGTGAACCATCCCAGCAACCATCACCGCCGATCACCAATACGACGCCGTTCGTTGAACTCGTGCTCCGCAAGAATACGCCCCCATCGCAAATGTCATTTACATCGAACTCGACAACGAAGTCGGCGAATTCAAAAGGAAGGCTTGTGTATGGAAGAGGTTGATTTCCGCGTGGAACACCAGCATTGTACACACTAGCATCGACGAACCAGTCGCCCGATTCGTTCTGCCAAAGGGGCGATGGCCCGCTCTCAAAGTTGTCTTCAAACTGAATTCCGGTTCCCTCAACTTCGGTGCTCGTGCCATCACCCCAGTCGACCGTGATCATGTGCGAATCGAGCCTCCCCAAGTCGGAAATGACCCCGGTCAACGTCACCATGCCGCCTTCAGCGACCGTGCCGGGCGTCACTTGCAGGTCGACGATCTCCGGCGGCGCGTTGCTGATTTGAATCTCGCGTTGAGCCGTTACGCTGCCCTCATCGTCATCACTGATCGTCACCGCGGCCAGGTAAGGTTCACCGTGGTTGTCGTCCAAATACATGTGCTGCGCCGCGAACGACCGATCGCCGATTGGCAATTCGAGCACTGCGGATTTTCCATCCCCCCAATCAATCGTCACCGTATGACTGTCCAACGCCCCGGGGTCGTCGAAGCGGCCGGTCAGCGTGACCTCGCTTCCTTCCAGATACGCCTCCAGCGGGTCCAGTTGCAGGTTCGATGGCGCGACGTTGCGCACCGTGATCGTGGTTTGGGCGGCGCCGACGCCGTTGTCGTCGTCGTTGATTGTGAGGTTGATCGGGTATTGGTCCGCGGGCGTGCCGGACGGGTTGTCGTCCCGATAGGTATGCGTGGCCGTGAAGGTGCGCGAGGCGGTGTTGAGCGGGGCAAGCGTGGCCACGCCATCCCCCCAGCCAATCAGCACGGTGTGTGTATCGAGCGCCCCGGCGTCGGCATAACTTCCGGACAGCGTGACGGTCCCTCCCTCGTCGATGGTTGCCGCGGAGAGTTGCAACCCGAACAACGACGGTGCAACGTTTTGCACCGTGACCGAAGTTTGTGAGGCTGTCACGCCGCCATCATCGTCCGTCACTGTGACAGTGATTGTGGGCTGGGACGTCGGTTCCTCGTCGCCGTAAACATGAGTGGCCGCGAAGGTCCGCGTCGCGGAGTTGACGGTAGCCGCGGAGGCCGTACCGTCGCCCCAGCCGATTAGGATCGAATGTGTATCCAGCAATCCGGGGTCCGTGAACGAACCGGTGAGTGTCAGCGTGGCTCCCTCGGAAATGGTGCTCGCGCTACGATTGAGTTCGCTGATGGAGGGAGTGGAATTGTTGACCGTGATCGACGTGCTGACCGGTGCGCTGGTCGCACCGTCGCCGGACACAGTGACAGTGATCGGGTACTGATCGGACGACGTGCCGGTCGGATTGTCATCTGCATAGCGGTGCTCCAGCAAGAATGTCCGCGCACCGAGTGGCAGATCAATCGTCGCGATGGTGCCATCGCCCCAATTGACGATGACCTGCTGGGTGTCCAGCAGGCCGGGATCAACGAAACTTCCTGTCAACGTGGCGACACTCCCTTCGGCTACGCTCGGCGGTTGGCCAAGTGTTACGCTGCTCGGTGCCACGTCCAGGATCGTGAGCACGCCGACATTTTCGGTCGAAGCACCAGCGCTATCGGTGACGCGCAAGCGTACTGATCGCTGGCCATCGTTAGCAATGCCCAGGGCGTTCAGCTGGGCCCACGTTAGCACGGGCGACACTCCCGCCACATCGCCGAACACTCCGTCGCCGTTCACGTCCCAAGAGTAAGCCAGCGTCTGGCCGGCGTCGGGGTCGAAACTCGCCGAGCCGTCCAGCGTCAGGGAATCGCCTTCGTCGATGGCGTACTCGCCCGCGACGGCCGTCGGCGGCGTGTTGACGAACGCCTGGTAGCGTTGCGCGGAAATGCCCTGCCCTGAGCCATCCTGCAAAAAGCTCATCCAAGCAATGATAAAGTCGCCGTCCTGATCGACGGCCAGATTGGCGTTTACCTGATTGCCGGTGGTGCGCGTGTTGACCAGAAACTCGCCGGTTTGTGGCGCGCCATTCCAGGCGTAGCGCCGGGCATAGACGCCCCACAGGCCGCCGTCTTGCACCAAACTTTGCCACGTGACGACGAGGTCGCCGTCGGCGTCCATACCCACGGTTGGGTTCGACTGCGAATTGGCAGTCGTCGTGTTCACCTGGATGTTCGACCCGAGCGGGACGCCGGAGGCCGTAAATCGCTGCAGGAACACGGCGTCGGATGAACCATCCGCCAGGGAGTCTTGCCAGACAATGGCGAAGTCTCCGTCGGCCGACATCGCGACGGCGGAACTTTTCTGATCGCCGGCCGTGGCGGTGTTGACTCGGAATTCGCCCCCGAGGGGCACTCCGACGGCGGTGAATCTGCGGGCATAGACGCCATACCCGCTCCCGTCCTGAATGTTGCTCGACCAGGTGATCACGAAATCGCCGTCCGTGTCGACGGCCACGTGCGGCAGTCGTTGCGAGCCGGTGGTGAAGGTGTTGGCTCTGGTTTCGTCGCCAAGTTTGACGCCGTCCGCCGCAAATCGCTGATAGTAGACGCCGGGTTCGTTGCCATCCTGGCCGATGCTTTCCCAAGCGACGACGAAGTTTCCGGAGTCGTCCATCGACACGCTCGAACGAGTCTGCGAGTTCTGCGTCGTCGTGTTGACGCGAAATTCACTTCCGTTGGGAGCGCCATCGGCCGCATAGCGTTGGGCGTAAACGCCCTCGCCGCTGCCGTCTTGCAGCGCACTCGTCCAACTCACCACAAAATTTCCTGACGGCGACACCGCCACCGTGGGCAGGCGTTGATCTCCACTGGTGAAGGTGTTGACGCGAAACTCATTGCCCAGCGGCACGCCCGCGGCGTCGAACCGCTGCCCATAAATTCCCTGCGCGCTCCCATCTTGTCCGGCGCTGTTCCAGACGACCACGAAATTGCCAAATGCATCCGCGCCCACGGCGCCCGGCGCTGACGGTGCGAAGAACTGATCGCCCGTAGCGAAGGTATTGACGCGGAACTCGTTCCCAGCGGCGATCGGTAGCGCTACGCGGAAAGATCGCTCGAACGCGTCTCCCCCCACTCCATTGAAGTTGCCATCCAGAGCAAATCCGGCGGCGCTGTGGATCGACGGTTCCGCGCGCAATTCGTAGTTTCCCTCGGCGAGCGGAGCGGCGAGAACGATGAACGCTTCGTAGCGATTGTCCGAGGAATCGAACTCGAACGTCACGGAACTGATCTGCGCGCTCACGTCGACGCCGTTGCGGGAGAGTCGCCAGTTTGACTTGTTGGTAACGCTGTCGCCGCCGGTGCCCGTGCGCATTGACGTACTGAATGGCACAATCAAAATCGCCGACTGCTGCACCAGCCGTTCTCCCTCGGCGACCGCATGATCGTCTGCCAATGGGTAGACCCCCGTGACCTGGGGATGGGAAAAACCCTGTGGCTGCGTATAGCGCTGCGCGTAGATGCCGTAGCCGTCGCCGTCTTGCGTTAGGCTGCTCCAGGCGACGACGAAATCGCCGTCGTCGTCCATCGCGACCACGGGGTAAACTTGCCAATTCGCGGTCGTCGTATTCACCAACTGCTCAGCGCCAATACGCGCGCCCGTGGCGTCGAAGGACTGCAAATAGACGCCCCAATCGCTGCCGTCCTGCCCGAAACTGGACCACGCGATGGCAAAGTCGCCGTCTTGATCCATGGCGATGGACGGGAAGCGCTGATCGCTGCCTGTCGTGGTATTGACGCGGAACTCGTCGCCCAATGGCGAGCCGTTGGCGGCGAAGCGCCGGGCGTAGATCTCGCGTGGGACGATCGCCCCAGCGCTATCCCCCAGCAGTTGGTTGTACCAGGTGACGACGAAATTGCCGGCGGCGTCCATCGCCACCGTGGCGCGAATCTGCTGTCCCGTGGCGAATTGATTGACCTGCAATTCGCCCGTCAGCGGCGTCCCGTCGGCGGCAAAGATGCGCGCGAAGACGCCATCGGAGTCGCCGTCCTGCCCACGGCTCCGCCACACGACGACAAACTGGCCCGCTCCATTGCGCGCCACCGAGGCCTGGCGTTGGAGATCCACGGTCGTCGTGTTGACTTGAAACGACGGTCCCAGCGCCACGCCGTCAGCGTCGAACAGCCGGGCGCGGATGTTCGACGCCGGATCCGCCCCGCCAGCTGGATCGAGCTCGCTCCAGGCCAAGAGTGTGTTTCCCAGCGCGTCCATCGCCGCGACGCTTAATCGCTGCGACGCAAGATTTTCCGGACTGACCAGGAACTCCTCCCCCTGCGGCGCGCCGGCGGCATGGTAGCGACGCGCGTAGACGCCTAGATTGACCGTGTCGTTTACCAAGGCGCTCCACGTAATCACAAAGTCGCCGTCCGGATCCATCGCGACGGTCGCAAATTGCTGATTGTTCAACGACGAGGTGTTGACCTGAAATTCCGCCCCCGCCGGCGTACCGTTCGCGGCGAACCGCTGCGCGAAGACGCCCCAACCGCTGCCGTCCTGCGCTTGACTCGACCACGTGACAACAAAGTCGCCATCCGCATCCATCGCCGCAGCTTCCGGCGTCGGCTCCCAGAACCGCTGATCGCCGTTCGTCGTCGTGTTGACGCGGAATTCACCGCCGGCCTTGGTGGGAGGAGAGATGGGCGGCGGGGCGACGGAGAAGTTTAAACGAAAATACTCGCCCGCTTCACCATCCCGATCCCCATCCAATTTCACACCTGCGATGCTCGTTGCGGAGTCGCGCAGAATCAATTCGTAACTACCCGCTGGAATTCTTTCGTTGAACGTAAGGACAGCTTCAAATCGACTGCTAGATGTATTAAACTCGAACGCAATGTCGTCAATTTCAATGTCGGCGTCGTAGTCTCGCGGAAAATTGGCGATCCAACCCTCAACGGACCTTTCGTCAGATTTCGCAGTACCGACGATTGTCACGTTATCGCCTACAGCCGAAATACCGTACGCGGCAGAGATTCTACGTCCCTGCATGTCAGCTCCGAGCCTCGTGAGCAGTGCCTCGAGATCAACCATCCCATGCTGATCGTCCCAAATGAATGCCTTACTATGGCCGTTGTCGACGACACTGCTACCGACGGCCAAGTTGCCGTCGTCTGACAGTGCCCATGCGCAGCTATCATGAGTTCCGCCAAGAAACTCTCCGATTTGCGTAAAGCCGCGATCCTCATTCCAAACATATGCTTCGCGGCCATCAGACGTATACGCACAGCCAACAACAACCCGACCGTCGCCGGAAACGTCAAATGCCTCACTGTAGGTCTGATTCGGGAAAACGGGATCGAGAATAGTCGCACCTTCGGCTTGGCTCCAACGAAACGCCTCCGAATCGACCTGGCCAACGACGGTGCTCCCGTCACTTGACACGCCATAAGCAATGCTGTTTTGGGCGAACAACTGGGTCATGCCAGTCGATTCAGACCACATAAATGCCTGTTGGGAAGTCGCTGCGTCGAACACACTGTGACCAACGATAACACGTCCATCCCCAGATACCGCTTGCGCAAGCCCAAAACGTGCATCAATGATTTGCAAAGTGTCGTTCCGCCAGAACGCCGGTCGGAACCCGGGCACATACCCAACAACGGTTGTCGCATCTGCAGAGATGTCACTTGCTGTGTCGAGAGGAACAGCTCGAAACCCGGATTCCCGCGACCATTGCAGCGCTGTGGCCGATCCGACGCGACCGCGGCCAACTGCTGTCCCGTTGTCAGACACGCCGAGCAAGAGCTGTGAATAGTCACCTGATTCGTGTTCGATCGATGGAGCAAAGGTAGCGACAACATCGTCATTGAGTCGCTTTAGCCTCCAGTTTTCCACATTCGTGATACTTGTAATTGCGCCGTCACCACCGGCTGACATGGGTTCGCTGAGCGAAATGACCAACTGATTCGGCCTGAATGCTAGAACTTCAGAGTCGTGAATTGGCACTGTCGCACCTTCGTCTGCGTAGACGCCGGTGACGGTCGCCGCGCTCAGCACCTGCCGCTCCTCCAATGCCTCCAACCGCAGCATGCGGCCAAAAGCGTAGCTGCGAGGATTCCCGCCGGAACGACAGGGCGACTTCTTCCCTTGCTTCCCAAATCGAAACGGATCCAGTCGGCGTGCGCGTGACATGGCAGTGATCTCCTATGGTCAATAGCGGCTGGGCGCGAGGTGGGAGAGCGCGAAATCGGGCGATTTGCAGATTGACGGCGCACTTGGGTGGGGGGCCGTGTTGTATAACACGGGACACTGTGCAAAACAACAAATAATCGGCCTTAGACCACTGGCGGGGGTGAACTTTCAGCTTCCTCGAGTTTTCAGGACAGTACGTCCTGTATGACGTGTCTCGGACGCCGATAGACCGTCCGTGTCCAAACTCGATTTGTCGCCCGTGTCCCTCCCACCGCGGATGTCGACGTCGCCTACTCTCGGTACGCGTCGCCGGATCGGCATGGGTGTCGGAGTGTTACTTTGAGAGGGGTGAACGTCCGTTCGCCTTCTCCTCGGGGTCTGACATGATTCGCACGCGGGTTTCAGTCTACCGGAAATACAACAGCAGCGCCGGAACCTAAATTGGACCTGTTTTCGGCTGCTCGACATGAGTGCGCGGCGGTCTGCGCTGCCACCTTAAGCCGACAAGCCTCGCCGCAAAGTCGAAATTGCGCTCAACTCAAGTTCTTCTCGAAAAACTCGATCGTGCGGTCCCAAGCGAGCATTGCCGCGGCCTCGTCGTAGCGTGGCGTGGTGTCGTTGTGGAAGCCGTGGTTTGCTCCGGCGTAGATGAAGGCCTCGTACTTCACGTTCGCCGCTTTGAGCGCGGCCTCGAAATCCGGCCACCCTTGATTGATTCGCTGATCCAGTTCGGCGTAGTGGATCAAGAGTGGCGCCTTGATCTTGGGAACATCCTCGACCTTGGGTTGGCGGCCGTAAAACGGCACCGCCGCTGACACCACGTCGGGAATTCGTACAGCGAGCTCGTTGACCATGCCACCGCCAAAGCAGAAGCCAACGGCGCCAACTTTGCCAGTGGACAATGGATGCTTTTGCAGAGTGCGCGCGGCCGCCATGAAATCCTCGATCATCTCGGCTTCTTTGCGCTGCGATTGGAGCTGCCGGCCGTCGTCGTCATTGCCCGGATAGCCGCCCAGTGGCGTCAATGCGTCAGGCGCGAACGCCAAGAAGCCAGCCACCGCCAGTCGACGTGCCACATCTTCGATGTAGGGATTGAGGCCACGGTTTTCATGGATCACCAACACGGCCGGAAACCTCTCGGCGCCCTCGCGCGGACGAGCCAACAAACCGCGAATAGATCCACCGCCTTGCGGTGAATCATAGGCCAGCGTCTCGGTGCGAATACGGGAATCATCTTTGGCGACCTGTTGAGCCCAAGCGTAGTTCGGCATCAAGCTCGACAGCACCGCCTCCACGGCCACTCCGGCGGCCACGATCGCACTCACCCGCTGGGCGAATTCCCGCCGGGCAATGCGGCCGTGGGCAAAATCGTCGTACAGGTCGAGGACGCGTTGATCGAAGTCAGTGGCCGATTTGCGTTCCATGGCAGTGATCTTTTATGAAGGGTACTTGGTACTAGTGAGCACTCCGCACCTTTCGACCAATCCACGCTGGAGTTGAATCTAACCAGTCGAACATCCACTGCCAAGAACGGCGCAGCGAATCTTAGCCTGCGAACGATTCAGTAGTCATCCGTGGACTTGACATGACCTTCTCGTTCAGCACTAGCTACCGGTGCAGTACCATCGTGATCAATGCCCTACCCACGCTGGCCGGTCATTAGCTAGGTTCGCATCTTGACGTGCCCCCTTCATACGAGTGCGCGCTGGGAGCAAGAATATCGGTGTGTGGACACAATCGAAGGAGGACGATCGATTCCACGACGGAAGACATTTTCAGCGGAGCAGATCATCGGCAACCTGCATGAGGCGGAGGTGGAACTGGCGGGAGGCAGAAAGGTTCCTGAGGCGGCGAAGAAGATCGGTGTTACGGAACAGACGTACTGCCAAGGGAAGCAGGAGTACGGTGGCCTGCGCGTCGATCAGGCGAAGCGTCTGAAGGACTTAGAGAAGGAGAATGCGCGGCAGAAGCGTTTGTTGGCCGAGGCCGAGCTCGACAAGGCGATCTCGCGCGAGGCCGCCTCGGGAAACTCCTAAGCCCGGCGAAGCGACGCCAAGTGGTCGAGCAGGTGCGTGCCTCGCTCGACCACCTCATGTACCTTACCAACCTCGAAACTCTTGTATTCACAAAAAGCGAGTGACCGACGTAGTCATCGTCGACCTAATTAAGCTTCCAAAGCTGAAATCAGTCCATCTGAGCGATTGCCGACTGTCTGACGAATTGATTCTGCGACTGGGCAACGAAGATCCACACTGGATCGTGAGCTATGTACGGTAAAGTGAGCGTCAATCGGCGATTGGAGTTCCACTTCGAGGAAGAGGTGGCTTTCTCGCCAATTCTAGGGGAGGGCATGCTTGCTCATGGCGAATACACATTTCGTGCGCAAATTTGGGACGAGTTCGGCTACTTCGGAGCCCAGTGGGTGCGTATAAGGCGCTCAAACTGCTTTTCCACCGGCTTCGCGATTGTCTCGGTGCTCCTTGCCGGCGTTGCGTGACGGCGTGGGATACTCCAGCCACGACCGTCCTAGACCAGCGACCAGAACTTTTGGGAACTCCCACCATGCAACGCCTTTACGTTTGCGCCGATTGTGGTCAGGAGTTCCCCATCGAGCTCTCTCAGGAAGAATGCGAAACTTGCCTCGCCGCGGAGCGCAGCGACCGCTGCCCAGGTTGCGGTCAGACCGTCGGACACTCAACGATCAAGTGCCAACATTGCGGGCAGCCTTTCGTCGTCACCGTCCCGCACCGGCATGTCCGCTGCGATCTGGTGCCAGCGACCGTTGCCCGCATTGCGCGGGTGACTATTCCGAAATCTGCACTTGCTAAGCCCACGCATTCTGGCCGTGGTTTCCCGTCACATGCGCGTCGCGCCTCGCTGCCAAATCAACCGTGCGCCGCCTGGCATTTCTGGCCACCGTGCATATTCGCACGTGGTACGCGACAGGCGATGGCGTATTTCCGTGGCAAGGTGAGCGAACGCTGGCAGCCGCCCCAGCGCTGTGAGACAATGTCCCTGGTCGAATAAGACACCAGGGCGGCGCCATGGCGACAAGCGAAAACCAAGACACGAGCGGCGAGCAACGACTCGATCAGATCGTGGCGGCGTACCTGGAGGACCGTGAGCAAGGCGCGGCGCCAGACCCTGAAGCCTGGATCAACGCCCATCCGGAGTTCGGTGCGGAACTGCGCGAGTTCCTGAGCAATTGGGACGGCGTGTCGGCACTTGGGAAAGAGTTGTTGTCGCCGCCTGCGATGGTTCCGACGTCGCTTGTTGGTGCGCCCACGCTGACTGAATTGGGCGACTTTCGTATCCTCCGCGAACTCGGCCGCGGCGGGATGGGCATTGTCTACGAGGCGGAGCAAGTCTCGCTCCATCGCCGCGTGGCGTTAAAGGTGCTGCCCCAGGCGTCGTTGCTCGACGAACGGCTGCTGCGCCGCTTTCGGCATGAAGCCGCAGCGGTTGCCAGTTTGCATCACCCGAGTATTGTGCCGATTTACGCCGTCGGCGCCGAGCGTGGGATCAACTTCTTCGCGATGCAGTTGATCGAGGGGGGCAACGTCGCGCAAGTCATTGCCGAACGCCGCGCGCGGGCCACGCCGCAGCCATCGTCGGCAGGCATCGCCGACGACGCATTGCCCGGATCAACGACTCCATCGCGCCGTTCAACGCATGTGGCATCGACCGTTGCCCAAGCGGAGAGCACGTTGACTTCCGTAACAGGACGCAAGTACTACCGCGCGATCGCACGACTGGGAATCGAGGTAGCGGAGGCTCTCGATTGCGCACACCAGTGCGGCGTGATTCACCGCGATATCAAACCTTCTAACTTATTGCTGGGCAAAGATGGTCACGTCTGGGTCTCGGACTTCGGCCTGGCATTGACTCAGGACAACGCAACGCTCACGACCACGGGCGGACTTGTGGGCACGATGCCGTACATGAGTCCGGAACAGGCCTCGGGCAATCGTGCGGCGATCGATCATCGATCGGACGTCTACGGACTCGGCATGACGTTGTATGAGTTAGTGGCTCTACGCACCGCCTTTGTGGCGGACGACCGACAGGGATTGTTGCGCCAGATTCTGGAAGTGGAACCGCCGTCGCCGCGCCGCTTCGACAAACGAATTCCCACGGACTTAGAAACAATCCTGCTATCGGCGATCGCGAAGAACCCCACGGATCGGTACGCCTCGGCGAAAGACCTGGCGGATGATTTGCGGCGATTCCTCGAGTTGCAACCGATTCGGAAGCTCCGCATCGGCGGCTGGGGGCGATTCACCCGTTGGTGCCGTCGCAGTCCGGTTGTGGCAGGACTCTCGGCCGCGACGCTGTTGATCTTGGTTGCCGCTACGGCGATTTCGGCCTCTTTGGCCGTGGCCTGGCGCAACAAGTCGCTTGAAGCGGAAGACAGTCGTCGCGAGGCACTTGCGCGCCAAGAGGCCTTGGAGAACGGCGTTTACAACCTGCAGCTCTCGAAAATCGCCAATGCCGTCACCACCGATCTGGCGGCCGCGGAGCGGATGTTGGAAGACTCGGAACGGTGCCCCGTCCGGCTGCGCGATTTTGCGTGGGGCCACCTGCAACAGCTATGCCAACGCGACCGACTCACGTTGCGCGGGCATGTTGGTGAGGTCTTTCAAATCGCGTGCTCGATCGATGGGCGTACGCTTCTCTCCTGCGGTCACGACGGTTCCGTGCGACTTTGGGATACCACGAATGGCGAGGAACTTCATCGTTTTCGCGGGCACATCGGGCCGGTGCGAACGGTGGCCTTTTCACCCACCGATCCCACGCTCGCGGTCTCCGGCGGCGACGATGGCTACGTGCGCTTTTGGGATTTGAAATTACGGGAACCCTTCGGAGCGCTGGAGGATCACTCGGGGGCCGTGCGCTGCATAACGTTCTCGTCCGACGGATCGCTGCTTGCGGCCGTCGGAGAAGATTGCGTGGCACGGGTTTATTCACTGCCAGATCGCCGACTTCTCCGACAACGCAAGCCGCCGCACACCGTGGGCGCCATGGCGTGCCAGTTCTCGCCAGACGGCAAGCTTTTGGCCTTAGGGGGGCGTTGGGGCACGGGACGACACTGGGAATGGGATTCCGATACGTTGTTGAAGTACCGCTTCTCAAGCTTGTGGGGTATCACGCGGTTGACCTTCACCGACGCGGGACAGCATGTGATCGCGACCTCGCTCAAGGGCAGCGGGCCTGTCCGCTACATCGTACCAAGCTTTAAGCCAGATGAAACGTGGAGCGTGAGTTCTAAGTATGCGGCCAATTGTCATGCGCTCTCGAACGACGGCACGCTACTGGCTACTTGCGGCGACGAGAAGATTGTCCGCATTGTCGATGTTGCATCCGGTGAAATCCGGCTTCAGTTTCCGTTGCATCAGGAACGAGAGGCCAGCAGACTCGAGTTTTCCCCGGACGCTCAGCGATTGTTCGTAAGTTCTTATGACGGCACGATCAAGATCTGGGACCTCGCGACGACGAGTGATAACAGCGATATTCAACTCCTGCAAATCTCTCGCGACGGTCGGCGGAGTGTGGTGCGTGGCAAACAAGGCACGCTGGAAGTGCGCGATGCCCGGGATCAACGTGTGATTTCCCAGCTTTCGCTCGATGCCAAGGCGGAGGTGCTCCACGTCGAATTCGATCCGGACGCCACGCGATGTATGACGGCATTGGCCGATAGCAGCATCAAAGTATGGAACGTCGCCGATGGTGCGCTGTTACATGACCTCAGTGGCCATCAAGATCGGGTGCGCAAGGCGAGGTTTTCACCGGATGGGACGACCATTGCCTCGGCCGGACGCGATCACACCATCCGAATTTGGGATGTCGCCACGGGTACGCTGCGGCGGACGCTGCGAGGGCACGAAAATCGCGTCTGGGATCTGGTCTTCATTCAGGATGGACGCTCGTTAGTTTCCACGTCCGAAGACGGCACAGTGCGCGTGTGGTCGCTGACCAGTGAGGCTCCCGCTAAGGTGTTGGCTCGCGACAAACAGTCCTGTCGCTGTATCGCCATATCTCCGGACGGCTTACGACTGGCGTTGGGACACGAGGAGCCTGGCAACGACATCGAAATCTGGAATCCAAGCACTTGGACGCTACTGGACGAGGCGCACGGCCATGCGGATGGCATCTTAGCGATCGACTTCTCAGCGGATGGTCGCACGCTCGCGTCGGTTTCGCTGGACCACACCGTTCGGCTGTGGGATCCGCTCACCGGCGAACCGCGGATGGTGCTTAGCGAAACAGCGGGCGAAGACGACGTGCTACGGTTTACCTCGGATGGTCGCCAACTTCACGGAATGAGTGTTGGCGATCACTGGATCACCTGGTCAGCACAGGCGAGCCGCTTGGATAGTCGCTTGAACGAATCCCTCGATCATGTCCTCGCGACGTGTTGGTCCCCCGACGTAAGTCACTGGGGCGCCCTTGTTGCAGATGCCAAGCTTGAAGTTCGCAAAGTCGGCGACGATGCGCCGCTATGGGAGTGCTCGCTGACGACGGACGCGACGACCGCATTCGCGGTGAGCCCCGGCGGGCAGAACGTCGCGATTGGTTCAGAAGACGGTCGGCTGCGTTTGGCGCATCAACAAGGCGACGTACTTAACTTGTCGCTGGCGACCGTCGTCCGTGGTCTTGCCTTTGATCTCGCCGGCGAGATGCTCGCTGGCGGCGGCGATGATGGCGTCGTCCGCTGCTGGAACGTCTCCGATGGAGCTCTGGTTCGTGAGATTCGCGATGCCGGTGGGCGCATCCTTGCAGTGGCCTTTACGCGTGACGGTCAACGAATCGCTTATGCTGGCGACGATCGCATCGTGAGAACGAAGCTGATCCACGATAAGTCGAGCGCCGGTCAATTGCGCGGGGCCGCAGCGCCCATTCTGGCGCTCGCCTATTCGGAGGACGGTCAGAGCCTGGCGGCGGGCTGCTCGGATGGAAGCGTGTACGTCTGGGATAACTTTAGTTCGCGCCCGCGTCGGGTCGTTGACGCCTGCGAGTTTGCCTGCCGCTGCTTAAGTTTCTCGCCATCAGGCGAGCGACTTGCGGCGGTCGATCAATCTGGTTCGACGACGTTGACTGATCTGCGCGATGGCCACGTGCAGGCGGCAATTCGCGGCGACATCAATACGTCCACGACGGCATTTGACGAGCATGGAGAGCACCTTTGGGTGACGCGCATCTCGCCGCTCGCCACTCTCGAAAAATGGAACGCTCGCGTGGGAGAACCGATTGCGCAACTCAGCGGACACAGGAAAGGCGTCACGAATCTCACGTTCTCGCCGAACGGGAGTTTGCTGGCAAGTTGCTCGCACGATCGTTCGGCGATTCTGTGGGACGTCGAAGCGCGCCAGCTGCGCGGTCGCATTCGACCCGCTGATGCCGACGTGCTGAGCATCGCGTTTGATCGGCGCAGCAAATGGCTCGTGATGACGGATTCGAAGGATCGACTGACGGTGTGGGATGTCACCAGCCTCTCGCAAATCGCCATGTGGCAGGATCCGGAGAAGAGCCGCACCAATCTTGCCGTTTCACCCTCGGAGGACATTGCCTGTACAGGCGGTGGTTCCGTCGTACGTGTGCATGACCTCAACCACCTCGGCGAACCACGCAGCTTTCAACTTGAAAAGGCCGGAGGCGTGGGCCGTCTCGCCTTTTCTCGCGATGGCGGCAAGGTCGCCATCGCAGGTTACGGCGGATATACGAACGTATTTGATCCGAAGACTCTGACGGTCATGGCCACGTGGCGCAATCATGCTAATGGCGGCGGGCGAGTCGCTTGGTCTCCCGACGCGAGGCTTGTCGTGACGCCGGCCGATGCCGGCGACCATGCGCTTCAAGTTTGGGACACGACGACACAGCGTGAGCGTCCGATGGACTCGCCTTGGGTGTGGGGGGGCACCGGGGACGTTGAGTTCCTCCGAGATGGAGGCCGGTGCGCCTATTGTCTCCATAACGGACACCGCGATGTCAGAATCGGTGATGTGAACTCTGGCCGCGAGGTCGTCGCATTTGCGCAAACAACAGGCACGGGAAACGGACGCCTCGCAGTTTCTCCCGATGGCAAGCTGCTGGCAACCAACGGACCTGGCGATACGATTTGGCTATTCGATACGGACACGCTGCGCGAGTTGCCCAGGGGCGGTCGCGCGGATGCCGGCTCATCCTTCACCAGAAATGTTCGCTGATGCTTCGCGCACTATTCGCCTTCCTGGCCATTCACTGCGGCCTGCTCACCGAGAATGCGGCGGCTGAGCGCCCTCCTAACATCGTGTTGTTGTTGGCCGACGACCTTTCGTACGAGGCGATCGGCGCCGCCGGCCTGATCGAGATCGAGACACCCCATCTGGATCGCCTGGCAAAACGCGGCACGGCGTTCACGCACGCCTACAACATGGGCTCCTGGAGCGGCGCAGTGTGCGTCGCCAGCCGCGCCATGCTGATTACCGGCCGCAGCCTGTGGAACGCGCGCGAAGTGCATGGGACAATGGACGCCGAGCGGCAGGTGGGACGACTGTGGCCACAGTTGATGCGCAAGGCCGGCTACCAAACCTATTTCACGGGCAAGTGGCACATCCCCGTGGACCCGGCGCAATGCTTTGATGTCGTCAGGCACGTGCGTGGCGCCATGCCGGGAGACGCTCCGGAAGGCTACGGTCGACCCTTGCCCGGCGTGCCGGATTCTTGGGATCCTTCCGATCCTCGCTTTGGCGGCTATTGGGAAGGGGGCAAACATTGGACCGAAGTCGTCAGCGACGAGGCCGTGTCTTTCATCACCGACGCGAGCCGCACTTCGTCGCCCTTCTTTCTATATGCCGCCTTCAACGCTCCGCACGATCCACGGCAGTCGCCGCGCGCCTATGTGGACAAGTACCCGCTCGATCGCATTCAGGTCCCTCGTAACTTTCTGGCCGAATATCCGTTCAAAGACGCCATTGGCTGCGCTGGCACGTTGCGCGACGAAGCGCTCGCCCCGTTTCCTCGCACCGAGTATGCAGTCAAAGTGCATCGTCAAGAATACTACGCCAGTATCAGCCACCTCGATGCGCAGATCGGCCGCATCCTCGCCGCGCTGGAAGCCAGCGGCGAAGCGGAACGCACGTGGATTTTCTTCACCGCGGATCACGGGCTCGCCGTCGGACATCACGGATTGTTCGGCAAACAAAACATGTACGAGCACAGCTTGCGCGTACCATTCTTCGTGGCCGGGCCAGGCGTGCCACGGAACCGTCGACTGGACATGCCCGTTTATCTGCAAGACGTGATGCCCACGACGCTCGCACTTGCTGGGATCGATCAGCCAAAGCACGTATACTTCCACAATTTGTTACCGTTGCTCCATGGCACAACGACAACCTCGCCGTACTCTTCGATCTATGGCGCCTATCTCAACTTGCAGCGTGCGGTCATTCACGATGGCTACAAGCTCATCGTATATCCCAGGGTCCGCCGCACTCGTCTCTACCAGTTAACGAATGATCCGGACGAAATGCACGATCTCGCACTTGATCCTGCGCTGGCGGAGACCCAACGAAGACTATTCGATCGCTTGTTCGCGATGCAGGCGGAACTTGGCGACGGGCTTGATCTCCGGCCAGCGCCACGCCCTCGCGGCGCATTACCTTGACCGGCTAGCTAGAGGCACAGACAGTACCGGCCAACCAACAATCAAAAACCAGTCACCCCTGCCGTTTGACAGGCATGCGGAAATTGAAAAAAATCCGGAAGCGGAACGTGATGTTGGCGTGGCGTGGCATTGGGGGGCGCCGGGGGGCGTCATCCCTGTGTTAGCTCTTGCCGCGTCAGTTCAGTCGACCGAGCACTCATCGCGATCAACTCCGAAACAGTGGTGAAATAGGCCACGAACAACGCCGGATCGAACAACTTCTAACGCCGCGATCGCCGCTCTGGCACTTCGCGCAGTTCCAAGCCGAAGTGCCCGGCCAGCTTCTCAGCAGTCTCCAAGTTCATTGAGCGCTCTTCGCGCATGAACCTCGAGATGATTCCATCCGAGATGCCGACCGCTTGTGCGATCTCCATCTGAGTAGCACCAGAGTTGCGAATCGCTTCACGCAGTTTGTTGGATAGTTGTCCCATACCGATAACGTATGCAATCAGAAATGGCGCGTCAATTACATCGTGACCTTTGACAAGATTGAATTCATGCGTATATTGCAATCACTCTGCCACGCTTCTTGTTCTCTTCACAGGAGCATCTCTCGTGCAACTCCACGAACAGTATCGCCCGCACACTTGGCACGAAGTCGTCGGCCAAGACAAAGTCATCGCCAAGCTCGATGCGCTGAAAGCGCGCCGCCTCACCGGCCGCGCATTTTGGTTGGCAGGAGTTTCGGGTAGTGGCAAGACCACGATCGCGCGCTTGATCGCGCACGAAGTCGCCGATGACTTCGACACGCTCGAAGTCGATGTCGGCGAAGCCTCGGTCTCCTGGCTGCGCGAAGTCGAACGCACCCTAGCGTCACGCGGTCTCACCGGCCGCGGCCGCGCCGTCATCGTCAACGAAGCCCATGGCCTGCGCAAAGATTCCATCCGCGCACTACTCGTGATGCTGGAGCGAGTTCCAGGCCATGTCACTTGGGTCTTCACGACCACGATCGAAGGCCAGTCTTCGCTGTTTGAAGATTGCGACGACGCCTCACCGCTCCTGTCCCGCTGCATCCGCCTGGACCTGGCCCGGCGCGATCTCGCCAAACCGTTCGCCGAGCGCGCCCTGATGATCGCCCAGCGCGAAGGCCTGGACGGCAAACCGCTCGATCAATACATCAAGCTCGCCCAAGCCCACCGCAATAACCTGCGGGCCATGCTGCAAGCCATCGAAGCCGGCGAAATGCTCGGCTAGCTAGAGAAGAGAAAAGGTGCCCCCTCTCGTGCTTCTAACACGAAAAGG
>JAWXBP010000051.1 GCA_034440135.1 Planctomycetia bacterium | reverse complement strand
CAACCAGACCATGTCGATGGCGAAAAAAGCCAGCAGCATGCAGAAGTACAACTTGAGATGAAAGGTCGTCATCTAAGCGTGGGACTCCAGTCGTAGAATCGGAGTTTCCCGGTTCGCTCCAAGCGCATCGTAGCAGAGTTGGTACTGTGAACCAACTCGCGAGCCGGCGGAGAGTTTCATGCTCATGCTTCAAATCAACGGGGGGTTTACGCCGCCTCGTCCAATCGCACCGGTTGCGCTGGATGTCTCTGAGCCAAGAGGACGGACGAGGCGTTTCCTTGCGCGTGAAACACGTCCTTTGACCTTATCTTCCAATCGTAGATTCAATGGATTATCAGCGAAACCGAGTCTTGTCGACCACAATCCCAAGAAGTCGAAACGGGGCCAGCACGGTGTTCCACCACGAGGCCCGGCTACCGTCGGCGCACGCCAACAGCAAGCTCAAGTCGTCGTCAATTGGCGCAGTCGTCGCGTCACGAATTGTCGTGATCAAGCACTGCAGTAGACGGTCGGGACGTGTGGCATCCAGCTGTTGGACTAGATTCAGCAGGCCTTTCGAATCCAACAGATTTCCGTCGGCAGCGCGGGCCTCCGTCACGCCGTCCGTGTAGGCCAGAATCATATCACCAACGCCGAGCGTCAGATGCGTTTCGCCATAGGCCGCGCTTTCTGAGATACCCCAAGGCGTATCGTGCAGGCCAGTCGAAACAGCGGCATCCGGCGCGATTTCGAAGATCTCCCACCTTCCAGTATTTCGGCGATAGAGCAGCGGGGATGGGTGGCCTGCGACGCTCAGCTGAAAGGAATGTGTGCTGGCGAAAAAGGTACCCACGATGGCCGTGGCAAAGCTGCCCTCCTGGTTTAGCTCGACGAATTCTCGATTCATCCCTTCTACGAACTGAGTTTGGCTGATGCGGTTGACGTGCTGTCGCATCAGGTCACGCAGTCGCCGGGCCAATCTCGAAACTCGTGGTCCATGGCCGCTTACATCAGCCAGGAGCAGCCGGGAAATACGCCCCGAGGCACAGGACGAAAGATAGTAGACGTCACCTCCGCTGCCCGCATTCTCGTGAGGACAGGAATAGACCCAGACATCCAGGCCGGGCCGGTGAACGTGCTCTTCCACTCCCTGGTTTCCGCCCCAGATCTCCAAACACTGCATTGGTTCGGCCATGAATCGCTCGCTAGTGGTAACGCCGGTTCACCAAGGATCGAAATAATTCTTCAAACAAGAGTTCCCGCTGATCTTCAGCTATCTGACTTGATCGGCAGCCTGTCAACGAATGCTTTTTACATAGAGCGTGGGCGGGATGAGCTGCACCGCATCATGGGGACGTCCGGCTTAATGCGTTTACCGTCTTCAGGGCTTCACGGACATGTTCGTCAGAAGCGAATGGCGCCGAGAAGATTTGTCGGATGACACCTTCTTGATCGATGACGAAGGTGACGCGTCCCGGAAGTAGCCCCAATGTCTTCGGCACCGCAAACGCCTTGCGGAGCAAACCGTCCACGTCGCTGACCAAGGGAAACGACAGTCGGTGCTGCTGCGCGAACGCACTGTGCCTTTCCTCAGAATCGCTGCTGACGCCAATCACGTCCGCCCCGGCGTGGATAAACTGCTCATACGAATCGCGAAAGGCGCATGCCTCTTGCGTGCACATCGGCGTGCCATCCTTGGGGTAGAAGAAAAGCACCAACGCACGCTTTCCCAAATAATCAGAAAGGCAGAGCTTCCTACCGTCGGAAATCGTCGCGGAAAAGTCCGGTGCGCGGTCGCCAACTTCAACCTTTGCCATGCTCGTTCTCACACAATTTGCGATGTCGGTATCCTTCAGCGTAATGCTACCCATGCCATCCATAGCACCAAGCCCCCCCGCAAGCTCCAGGCTGAGGTGCGCAACCAGTTGGTCGAGACGAGTCGCTGATGAACAAGCGAGTCAAAGCCCCGAGATAGTACGTCGTGACAGGGGACCTGCGCAAAGGCCGTCGACAACCAGATGACTCCTAACAGTGCCAATCCAGTCCACAAGAAAAAGCTGGGGACGGCCGTTGGGTGGACCCAAAAAAGAAGCACGGCGGTTGCAGCTTCGATCAGCATGACAGGCGCGACCACCCAGGTGATGTTCACGGTATGGCGCTGTTCATAGGCGGCGAATTCGGCGCTGCCGACGCTGGCAAACAACGGGTAGTGCACGACCTGTACGAACCAAATGAGCCCGACCATGTACAGAGATGATCCCAGGTGGGCCAGAAACAAGAGTCTGATCAGCGGGTTATTCATGCAAAATCCCTTTACACGGCTCTCGCTGAAGGCGTGTCGCTCGCTTGCGATGTGCTCGTCCATTCCCCGGACTCGATCAACCTCCGCGTCGTCTCATGCCGATAGCCGAACATGGCCTCCAGCTTACGCCGGACCAACCAGCCGCCGAGCCACCGCCCGACTACTCCAAGCGGAACCGCATAATCGACCTCGTCCCGCATCATGGTTCCTCCCTGTTCATCCCCGAGGAACCGATGGCGATGATACCAAAAAGCGAAAGGGCCTGATTCCTGGCGATCCGCGAACAGGCGCGGCGGATCGTATTCGGTGTGAATCGCGACCCAGCGAATCGGTAAGGGTCCGATTCGGCCGTGCAATACGACCCGACTACCAACCTGAAGGGATGCGGCGGATTCAGCTGGTTTCATGTTCTCCCAAGGCGGGATGAGTTGCTGCAAGGCGTCCTGGCTTTCGTGAAATCCAAAAACAACTTCCGGCGAAGCGTTAATTCTGCTTTCCTTGACATAGTGTGAGCACATCGCCGGCGCTGTGAGACGATCACTGCCCCGGTGTTTGGCCGCATCCCACAGAATCATGGCGAACGGAATCCACCACACTAGGTCGTTCGTCAGGATCGTTAATCCGAAGGAAGGTGGAAACGTTCCTCGAAGCAGCGCTACCAGGAATCCGATCGGACCGAGGACTTTGCCAAGCAGTCCGACCAGTACGATCGGCCAATGAGTTCGCGGGTCGCTTGCCGCGATGAGGTATCCGATTCCGTAAACTCCGACGATCATCCCCACGCATTGCCAGATTTCAGGATAATTGATCCGTTCCGCGCCGGTCAGGTCGAACAGCAGGTGGGGCCGGGCGATAGCAAGTGCTCCCCAAGCCAGGTTGTAGGTGCCCGCGGCCCAGAGCCAACGACTCGCCCAGAGTGACGGTCCTTTTGTTTCAGTAGCGATACTCATTCCCCCTCCCAGTCACTCGCATCCTCTTCCGCTGAATGTTGCGTTACGCGGGAATTCCCACAGCATCGCCTGATGACCATATTCTGTTCGGGCGGAAGCCGTCGCCAAGTTGTCCACTGTAAAAAGACCACTGTTAGGTCCATGCGTTCTCATCCCTGCTGTCGATCAAAGTGCAGCTCCCGAAGGGCGTGCGTCTGAGGTGGGCGCCTTTGTCTCGTCATCGCTCGGCGCTGCCGCAATTCGAGTGGTACTCTCCGCGGCGCGCGCCAGATTTCGCAGCATGCCGGCGAACACGAATTGATGCAGGGGATAGATTCCGTACCAATAGACGAGTCCGGCCAGTCCTCGCGGATCGAAAATCGCCGTCTGGCGAATCGTACTTCCTCGTGCGCATGGACTGACTTCGAATTCGAGCCAGGCGCGTCCCGGCAATTTCATTTCGGCCTTTAGGCGCAGTCGTCGATTGGGCTCAATGACCTCAACACGCCAGAAATCGAGCGGTTCGCCCACCTGCAGTTTGTCGGGATCGCGACGCCCGCGGCGCACACCCACTCCGCCGATCAGCAAGTCGAGAAAACCGCGCAGCGACCACAGCCAGTTCCCGTAGTACCAGCCGGCACGCCCACCAATGCGCCGAATGGGCACGAACGCCTGCTCTGGTGAAACATTCACTGCGATGGTTCGCGAATCCACGAGCCGCGAACCGAAACGGTCGCCCCCCCAACTTTGCGGCTTACCGGCCGATGAAAGCGAGTCCGACCAGAGGGTCTCGGCAAATTCCCGATCTTCGTTCACCAGAGCCCGGGCAATGGCTTCGCGGACGGAGCGGGGACGCACGGAGAAAATAGATTCTGCGAGGTTGCTGGAGACGAGTGTCGGATTCCGCAGACTTGCCACAAGCTTCCTGCCGACTCGGGCGTACAGCGGGGTCACGAGCCCTAACCACAGGCTAGACAGATACGGCGTCAATAGAGGCACGGGAATCATCCACCTCGTCAACCCGCGTTGTCGCGCGTACTCCTGCATGATCTGTCCATACGAAACCTGGTCGGGACCGCCAAGCTCGTAGACCTGTGACGCGGAGGCCGGAAGTTCCAATGCGGCAATCAAGTAAGCCAACAGGTCTTCCACGGCGATGGGTTGCGCCTTCACCTGAACCCACCGCGGGCAGACCATAATGGGCAGCCGCTCGACCAGCGCTCGGATCATCTCGAACGACAGGCTGCCTGAACCAATCACGATCGACGCGCGAAATTCGATCACCTGCGAATGATGGGCACGCAAAACATCCCCAGTCTCTTGACGACTGCGGAGGTGCTTAGAGAGCTTGTCATCGGGGTTGCCAAGTCCTCCCAAGTAGACCAGGCGACGAACGCCAGCGCGGGTGGCCGCTAACGCGAAATTTTCCGCCGCGATCCGATCCTGCGCTTCAAAGTCGCGGTTGTCGCCCATCGAGTGCACGAAGTAATAGGCGGTCTCAACTCCCTCGAAGGCGGCTTGCAGGGAGTGCACATCGAAGACGTCTCCCTGCACAATCTCGGTGGCGCCGTCGACACGTTCGCGCAGAGCTTCGGGCCGTCGGGTTAGGCACCTCACATGTTCGCCCCTCTGTTGCAGTAGCGACAGCAGACGCCCCCCGACGTAGCCCGTGGCTCCGGTCAATAGGATCATCCTCGACATCTCGGACTCCTATCGGCTTTAAGACACGTGATTTGATCGCAACCGTCCTCACTGACGCGGAAGCAGCCTCCGAACCAAGCAGGACGGATTGGGAAGCACTTCCACACTGCCAAGCCAGCCTATACGAACGAGCAGCCGGAC
The DNA here is from genome assembly GCA_034440135.1 of Planctomycetia bacterium. Lineage (NCBI taxonomy): Bacteria > Pseudomonadati > Planctomycetota > Planctomycetia > Planctomycetia bacterium. Next base: position 112 of record JAWXBP010000051.1, on the reverse strand, counting down.
GTCAGACCGGGTGAGCAACGCTCGTAGAAGATGGGCCATGGATCGCCAACTCCGTCGGAGCGTAAGCAACGTACGCACACTTTTCGCGGAGAAAACCACGGTTTGTCCCTCT
>JAWXBP010000050.1 GCA_034440135.1 Planctomycetia bacterium | reverse complement strand
TCATCCGTAAGTCCTAATGCGAGATGGGCGGTACAGGGCTCGAACCTGTGACCCCCAGCGTGTCATGCTGGTGCGCTAGCCAACTGCGCCAACCGCCCGTTTGGTTAAGTCAAAAATGCTAACCTCGGGCGGCCCTTCATACAAGTCGGGCCGCCGAGGTTTGTTGTGGCTCAGACTGACGCGGGGTCGAGCAGGACATCGCTAAACATCGTATCGCGACGATTTCCAAACAGCGGCTCGCTTGTGGTCAACTTTGCGGGAGTTGGCAAATCCGTCAATTGGCCGTCGTTGAACGGCGTGCGGTTGAGCGGCGCGGCCGCGAGGACCGTGCCGAACTTGCTGGCCAGAATCGTGAAATCATCGAGGCTCACCGTGCGGTCGTAGTTGAAGTCGCCGTTGCTAAACGTGCGATTCGTCTGGCCAAAACTGGAGGCCAGCCTGGTGAAGTCGTCGAGGTTCACGGCCCGATCGCGGTTGGCATCGCCGGCGAGGGCGAAGAAATTGAGGTCGTACGCAGCGGCGAGCGGGTTGGCGGAGGCGTCGCGGACCGAGCCTGCGAGCAGCGTCGCTCGATAGTTGCCGTCGGGCAGCACGCCGTTAGCGACTGTGTAGCCGATTCGGTGCGTCGCCGCATCGTAAAATGTGCCGCCGATGGCGATTTGCGAGCCGTCAATCGCTGTAATGACGACGTCTGCCACGTCGATGCTGCCGGCGATGTCCTGATTCATCGTGAACGAGACGCCGGTGGGCTTGATCTCGTATTGGAACGCCGACGCGGTGACGAGCGGAGGGGAGTTATCAGTCACGGCGGCGGTTTTGAAGAACAGGCCGTAGTTGCCGCCGGATGGGTCTTCCTGGCGTTCTTCGACGGGCAAATAGGTGCGGATGAGATACGTGCCGGGATTGAGATTGACACTAAGGCTGGTGACGACGCCCTGATTTGTGCCCACGCCACCAATTCGGCGGAAGTTCCCAAAGCCGTCGTCCTGTCCGACCGCCACGCCCATGCCCGGGCCGTTGATCGACACGTCGAAGCGGGATCGCCCGGCCAGCGTGAAGCGGAAGTAATCCTCGGTGTTGTTCTGGGTCGCATCCGCCGGGTCGTAGCCCAGGTAATTGACCAGAAACGATTGCGTGGAGAGAACGGTGATGTTCCCGGCGGTCGCGGGCGTGGTCCAGGTGTTGATCGCGCCGTTGGTGTTGTAGGTCAGCTTGTAGTTTCCGTTGGAGAAGAATTCTCCGGAGAACACCGTCGCCACGCGCAGATAGTAGGTCCCGCCGGCGATCACGCTGTAGCTCAGAAGCTGACCCGTGAAGCCGCTGGCGACGACTTCGCCGGCCTCTACGGCGCCGTTGTTATTGCCGTCGCGAACAATTTCGAGTCTGTGGTTTGCGCCCAGATCGATCCCGTTGAACCTCGCCTGCATCTGTCCGATCGGCGGCGCAATCTTGAACGTGTCGAAGAAGTCCACCGACTCGCCCAGGTATTCGTAGATGGTGCCGGCCAATCGGGCCGTCAGATCACGCGCCCCGACCAGCGAGCCGTTCACATTGCCTCCGGTCGCGTAGTCGGCGATCGCTTGCAGCGAATAGTTGCTCGAAGAGCCGGCCACCTGCGGCGTGACGCGGACGAGATACGTCTGCGCTTCGCCGGCCACGACGTTCTGAAGGAATTCGCTGCTGCCGGTGCCGGGGCTGTTCGCGCTGTTGGTGATCTCCAGACCGTCGAGCACGCCGTTGGCGTTGGTATCGCGGCCCACGTCCAGCCGGAGATCGCCCGAGCCGACGTTGTTCAGGTAGAAGCTGAACAGCCCGCTGACCTCTGCGGTCACGCGATAGTAGTCGGTGGTGTCGGAAGCCAAGGCGTCGATCGATTCGTACACGAACTTCCCGCCGACCAGGGGTTGCGGGTCGAACGTGGCAGGACTGACCGACGAGGGCAGGGTGGCCGGCGCCGCGTCGGTGTTGATGCGGAGCTGATAGTTTCCCGCTCCCGCGGCGCTGGCCTTCATGACCCGGACGTAATACATCGTGTTGCCGTTGACCGTGCTGCTGGTGAGGAATTGATCGCCTGTTCCGGGATTGGTGGCGTTGAGAATTTCGCCAATTTCAATGATGCCGTTGCCGTTGAGGTCGTTGTAGAGCGCGACGCTGGCGCTCGTCGTCAGGCTTCCAAGCCGCACATAGACCTGTTTGGTGTTGCCCGGCGCGCGGAACTTGTAATAGTCGATCGTATCGGTGGAGGCGAGGCTGTCGTTGATGGTCGAGGTCCCCCCGTAGCCGATGGGTCCCCAGACCGTCGCATCCGTGTTGCCGAAAGCGTAAAGCTGCGTGGCGGTACTGACGGTGTCATTAAACGCGGTGACCACCAGACCGGCTCGCGCGTTGAGGCGATATTGCCCGATGTCGCCGTAAAAGCCTGAACCGCTGATCGAGACATAATACGTACCGGCGTTGAGCTGGTTAATCTGAATGCGCTCGCCGACGCCGTCGGAGCCATCGTTGGTGGTGCTGATTTCGACGAACTGGTTCGACGAATTCAGCAGCGCCATGCGTGGATCAAGCATTCTTCCGAACTCGGCTGCGAGAACTTCAACATCCAGCGACCCGCCTGTGTGGTTGATTCGGTAAACGTCCAGGTCGGGCATTTGCTCGATAACGCCCGCGGCAGCGCCTTCGAGCACGCCGCTGCCCGAGGTTAGCGTAAGTGTGGTCGCGACGCCGATCGAGTTGCCGACGTCATCGGCGCGGAACGTGAAGCCGTTGCCGCTGGTGATCCGCGTCAGATCGTTCTGCGAGCCTTCGTTCTGCACGCCGTCATCGTTGCGGCTGGTGGCGACCGTGCCGCTGACTGCGGTGTTGGCCCACCGCCCGCCCGAGCCCATGATGAATCCCGTGGCGTACTCATTTGTTTTTATTGAAATGGGGGGAAACGAATGGTGATAGAGGTCCAGCGTGTGCCCGGCCTCGTGGGAGGCGGCATCGATGATGTAACTGGGGTTCGACGTCGGGGTTTGGCCGTTCCAGACGAACGCGACGTTCCCGCTGTTGACATCGGTGAACCCTTCTTCGCCCCATCCGCCGATGCTGGCGACCCCGCCGCCCTTGCCATACCAGGCGCCGTCCCCGCCGATCACCACGCGCACGCCGTTGATCGTCGGCGGCCGAACCGTCGTCACATCGAGGTCGAACGGCGAATACTTTTCCGAAACGCCCTTCCAGATTTGCAGGATATTGGCCACTTCCTGATTGCTGTAGGCGTTGTTGTTGCCATCAATGTCGTAGGCCTGGGTTGCCGTGACGCTTTTCCCGCCGAATTCCCACCAGCCGTTCCAATTATCAATTGCGCCATGGCCGTTGAAATCGAGGTAAAGCTTGCGATTAGCCCCCGGTCGGCTGCTATACGCCGGGACGGTCAGGACGTCCACGCTTTCAGGACCCGACGACCCCGACGGAGCGCCGAAGACCGCCACGCCGCCAACATCGTCGTCGGGCGGCGACGTGCTGAACCCCGCGATGTCGTGATCCATGCAGAAAAGTCGGCGAGCCTCCAAAGCCGCACATTCGATGATCGCACGAGAAGACCTATTTTTCATGGCAAACCCTCTCTGCAGATTGGTATCCAACCGCGACATTCTCCGCCAGCCGTGCCGGCGATTCGTCGCTATTTTGACTCCCTGAAGAGAAGTAGGCCGGTAGTGACCGGGACCAAGCGCGGTTTAGGAAAGAATTTTCGGAATATTCCGCTGGCGGTCGGCCCCGGGTGGATCACCGTGGGTCAAATCACCCCACCGGCGGTTCTT
>JAWXBP010000049.1 GCA_034440135.1 Planctomycetia bacterium | reverse complement strand
TCTCACGCAAATCACCGCCCAAGAACAACAAAACTCTTTCCGCAGATCAACCCAAACTCGCTTTCGCCATAGATTCACAGCCTAGGAGCGAAAGGGGACGATGGGGCGCATGCAAAACGGGCGACCTGGCGCGATGCACTCGCTTGGGAAAGCGAGTGCGCTCGGCCAGATCGCCCGTCGGCGTATTGGTGGACGAAGTGGAGGGACTACGGCGTTTGATCGCGGGCCGCGTGCTGCACGTCGCGTTGTTCTTCCTTGACGGCTTCCGCGCCTTCCGCAGCGGCGTCTTCCACGTCGCGCTGTTCTTCGATGACCGCGTCGTGACCTTCTTTTGCGGCTTCGCGCACGTCATCCCGCTCTTCGGCGATTTCCTCGTTCGCCTCTTGCGCGGCTTCGCGCACGTCTTGTTTTTCGCTTTCCAAACTCTTCTGGCATCCCAGGCCGCCCAGCATCATAGCGGATGATGTCAAGGCGACGAAGCAGTAGTGCCGCATGGTCAATTCTCCCAAACAAGGTTTATCGGGTTTCGTCGATAGCTCACTCGGCTATTGGAACGACGCCATCAACGGCGTGTGACCCATGGTTTTCGGGTTAATGCAAAGACCATGCCACTGACAATTGTGTGGCTTGTATGTCGGTGTATCCTATTAATGCGCTATGTGACGCTTTGTGAATTGCTCTTGTGAACGCACGCCACTCAAGGTGATCGCCAAGCGCGCGACGCAATTCCTATCAACCATCTCGGTCGCCACGCAGATGAATGCGAACCTGCGATGGCACGGCAGTTGCGACTTCACTTTCGCGACGACTAAACTCTCGCACTCACCATTCAGGAGCAATGCCATGAACTGGGATACTGTCGAAGGACAATGGAAACAACTCAGAGGTAAGGTCCGCGAGCAATGGGGAAAACTCACCGACGATGAGTTGGATGTTGTGGCAGGCAAGCGCGACCAGTTGGCTGGCTTGATTCAAAAGAAATATGGCATCGCCAAGGACGAAGCCGAAAAGCAAGTTGACGAATTCGCCTCCACGCACAGCCGCACCTAAACGGCTTGCACCGCCGCACGCAAGCGAAGGCGTGCTACGCCGACACGCCTGGTCCGAGGGGAGACGGAGTTTCCTCTCGGGCGTTTTTTTGCGCCATCGAATGCGCCGCACGCACAGAGGAGACTCTTGCGGACTTCGAGGAGCACCGTCATGACTGAGCATCAATTCCCTCTGCGCGAATCTTCAGGCGAATCAAATCGGATTGTGCTGGGCGTCTTTGGCGATGCCGCTAACGTCGATGCGGCGCTCCACGATTTGCGGAAGGCAAACTTTACTGCCCATCAGCTCGGCGTGATGGCCCGTGCCGATGCCAACGAATGGACGCCGCCCTCCTCGATCAGCGAGCCCGAATCCACAGTGGAAACGAGTGCGGAAACGAGTGTGGCCGACGGGGCGATCGCCGGCGTCGGATTGGGCAGCCTGTGGGCCCTCGGCATCGCGGCTGGGATGTTGCCGGCCATCGGACCAATCATCGCGGGCGGCATGCTTGGCAGTGTCTTAGCCAGCGCGGTCGCCGGCGCGGCTACGGGCGGACTCGCAGGAGGGCTGATCGGCCTCGGCCTCAGCGAACCCGAGGTTCAGTTCTTTGTGCAGGAACTCTCAGCGGGCCAGATGTTGCTCACCGTCCAGGCTGGTCGACGCGCGATCGAAGCCTTGGCGATCTTGCACCGCCATGGGGCCCGTGATTTGGAATCTGGCTAACGGAAGCACCTTCGCCGGATTGATTCCATTTCATCCCACGTGGCATCGCATTTGCATTTCCCGTTGATTCGATTTGCACCACCACGTTTTATAATTGGAAACCACCATGCGACACGCACTGTTCTTGTCTGGCATTCTGCTGATCCCCTCGCTTGGCTGCAATGAACCTCGGCCCCAGACGGTCCCGCCGGCTACCGTCCCCGCTCCCGCTCCTGCCGGCGACGCCGATATTCACATCGACGCCGGACGACCAGGCGGCGTGGATGTCAAAGTGGACGTCGACCGGGCGCCTGGCGGTCCGAAGGTGGACGTCGATATCGATCGACCGAACGGCGAGTAGCACGTCCGACTGACGGCATCGCGCCCACGTCGGCAGTCATCGCCGCCCCCAAATCCGCGGGTGTGTGCGCAAATTTGCTGCCCGCCGACACGAACTGGCGGCGGGCAGCGTTGGATGTATGATGGAGGTCTTCCCTCGCACACTGTCGCTCCGTGACGATGTCTCTCGATCCCGCGCAACTCTGGTCCGAACGATTTCGGGAAATTGGCTCGCTTGTCGAGTCGCACGCCGACGTATTGGTCGAGCGCTGGTCGGAACGGGCGCTGATCGAACAACCGACGGCCGACGAGGTGTTTCGAGCCGAGCTCCGTGACAGCTTGCCCGACTGGCTGCGCGCGCTGGGCCGCGCCTTGGCCAAGTCATCGAAGGCGGATGCGCGTGAGCATCGCTGGTTTGCGGTCGAGCACGGCCAACAACGTTGGGAAGTCGGCTGGAAGTTAACCGAAGTCGTGCGCGACTACCAAATCCTGCGATTAGTAATCTTCGATTTTCTGGACACAACACTGCCGCAGCCGTTGCAAACGCGAGAGTGCATGGCGCTCGGTCTGGGGATTGACGAAGCGATCGAGGCCAGCATCGCGGCGTTCGTTCATCATCGCGATCAGGCTCTGCAGTCCACGCACCAGCGGATGAACGAATTCCTCAGCGTGCTTTCGCATGAGCTGCGGAACTTCCTCGCGCCATTAACCTCGGCGCTGGACGTCCAGGAACTTCAATCGCCGGACGTCGCCGCTTCGGAAATGCACGGCATCATGCGGCGCAGCACCGAACACTTGACGCGACTCGTGGGCGACCTGCTGGACGTCTCGCGCGCGGCCGCCGGCAAACTCACGATCTCGCAGGAACCGACCGACTTGTTGGAAATCGCTCAACGGGCCATTGAAATGACCCGCGGCGCCATCGAAGAGCGTGGGCAGAAGCTACACGTCGATCTGCCAGCGGAGCAAGTCATCATCACCGGCGATGCTTTCAGGCTGACGCAAGTGCTCGTGAACTTGTTGCACAACGCCTGCAAGTATTCCCCGCCGGGCAAATCGATCTTCCTGCAACTTCGCGCCGACGGCAAGGAAGCGGTCACGCGCGTGCGCGACGAGGGAATCGGCATCGCGCCGGACGTCCTGCCAGAAATCTTCAAACTCTTCGTCCAAGCCGATGGCGGACCCGGCCGCAGTTCCGGCGGCCTGGGTATCGGTCTGGCGCTAGTCTCCAAGCTGGTCGAACTCCACGGCGGCAGCGTCAGCGCCACCAGCCCCGGCGTTTCGCACGGCAGCGAATTCGTCGTGCGCTTGCCGATCGCCGCGCCCTCAGTAGCGTAGCCGCTCCTTCCGAAGGGCTAGCATCGCTTTCGCACGGCGCATTCAGGGCAGCCGAAGTGAACGCGCTGCGATCATGTCGCTCCACGACTTGAAGGTCGCGCAATTCGACAACATCGTGATTGTCGTTTCTTTCGGCTTTGGCATATGGCTTGCTTGTCTCTTGCCTTGGCCGGTCTGCTTGCGTTAAGTGCGGAAAGCGGGAGTCATGCGAAGTCGGACGATTCTTGTCGTAGACCCGAACGCCGATGCGCGTCAAGCGCTTTGTATGTTGCTGCAATCATTGGGCCACGAAGTGGCCTCCGCGGCGAACGTGGATGAAGCGCTGCATGAGGTGCAGAAACGCTCCACGGAACTGTTGATCTGCGAAACTACGCTCGACGGCGCGCTGACCGGTTTCGATCTCGCCCGCCAGTTGCGGGGGCAAGGCATCTATCTCTTGGCCTACTCTGGCGGCTTTCAGCCTGAGCAGCGACAAATGGCCGAAGACGCTGGTTTCCACCACTATTTGCCGAAGCCCGCGTCGCTGCGAGATTTCCGCTTGCTGTTCGAGGCTTGGGATCGGACAGAAGCGTAAGGCGACTGAATGCGACGATTAGGTCGAGAGCAACCCACTCTCCCTCGTTTGCGCTACGGGCTAGTGTGTGTGGCCGCACTGCGGATCACGCTGGCGGATCCAACGTCGTCAACGGCCCGACCGCGAACGTCGTATTCACGCTCAACGGGTACTTGCGAAGCACCTCTTCTAAGTCGGCGATGGTCACTCGCTCCACGGCGTCGAGGTCATCACGCACCGAGCGGTACTCGCGGCGTTGAATCCAGTTTCCGCCCACCGTGAACAGCCGCACGCGCGGACGCTCGCTGCCGAGCACGACGCGGGAATTGATCTTGTTCTTCGCCTGGAACATCTCCGCCGGGGCGATGCCGTCTTGTTCGGCGCGGCGAAAGATGTCGCGGACCATCTGCAAGTTGCTGGCGGTGTTGTCCGCCTCGCAATTGAACGACGTGCCGAACAGCCCGGTTTCTTGGTAATCGTAGTGTCCCACGCCGGCGCTTTCCGCCAGGCCGGTATCGACCAGCGCCCAATACAGCCGGCTCCCGGTGTCGTCTCCCAGGACCGTCGCCAAAATCTTCGCGGCGTAGCGGTCGTCATCCATGGCGCCCGGTGCCATCGAGAGCTGCAACACGTACTCCAGTGTCGACGATTCCTTGTGCAGCACGCGGAACTCCGCATGCGGCCCAGCGGGCAGTAATACGCGCTCCGCATTCGCTGGCGTCCATGCGCCGCAGCGTTCGTCGGCAATGCGCACCAATTCGCCGAAATCCACCTTGCCGGCAGCGGCTAGCGCTAAATTGCCCGGACTGTAGCGTCGCTCAAAGTACTCGCGCATCGCCTCGACTGGCAAAGCACCGACGGACTCGATCGTTCCCAGCACGCTTTGCGCCAAGGGGTGCTGGCCGTAATGCGCCGCTTCGCATTTCTCGTCGGCGCCGAACGGCGGCTGGTCCTCGTACATCTTGATTGCTTCGAGGATCACCTGCTTCTCGGTGCCGAAATCCGCTGTCCGCAACGCGGGCCGCATGATGTCCGCCAGCAGGTCCACCTGCCGCTCGGTCAGTTCCGGCAGCATCGCGGCGTAATAGGCCGTGTGTTCCTTGCTGGTGAACGCGTTGTAATGCGCGCCTAACTCGTCGAACTCGCGGTTCACGTCGGCGGCGCTGCGGCGGGCGGTGCCTTTGAAGACCATGTGTTCGAGAAAATGACTTACGCCGGCTACTTCCGCAGTTTCATCTCGCGCGCCGGTCTTCACAAAAAAGCCGACCGCCGTGGTGCGTGCGTCGGGATTGCACTCGGCGACGATTTCCAATCCGTTGGCGAGCCGGTGACTACGAAACTCCATCGCGGACCTCCAGCGCCTGCTGTCCCAGCGTGACAATCGTAAAATCACGCGGCGGCTGCGTGGCGAGATACTCGCTGATGCCGGCCGCTGTCAGCCCGTCGATCGCCGTTTCGATTTCGTCCAGCGTCCGCACGCGTCCTAGCAAATACCAATCGCGCGCGATCGACGACGCCCGGGCGCCGCTCGATTCCTGCTGCATAATCAAAGAGCTCTTGATCCGCGCCTTGAGCCGATCAATCTCCTCGGACAGCACGCCGTCCTTGAGGCGAATCAACTCCGCCAGCGTGACGTCCAATGTTTCTTGCGCTCGCTCGGCGCTGGTGCCCGCGTAGCAAAAGACGTCGCCGCGCTCGCGCTGCGTGTGGTGCGAGGCGTACACGGTATAGCAGAGCCCGCGCTTCTCTCGGACCTCGGTAAACAATCGCGCGCTCATGCCACCGCTGAGTACGCCGACGGAGCCCCAGGCGCGGAAGTAATCCGGATGTTTGTACGGCAGGCTGGCGTACGCGATCGCCACTTGCGTTTGATTCGATTCGTGCGGGATGTGCGTGACGCTGCGCGGGGCCGGATGCTCGACGATCTCCTCCACGCCACGCGAAGGCCAATCCCCAAATAAGCGCGTAACTTGATCCAGCAACGCTGGCCAATCGAAACGCCCGGCGACCGAGATGATCGACCCGTCCGGGCGGCAATGCGTATTCCAGAACGCGCGGATGTCATCGTTGGTCGTCGCGGTGACGCCGGCTTCGTCCCCTTGGCTGGGACGGCCCCAGGGGTCGGGGTAATGCTGCCGCCGCAACTCCTGCATGACCTTCTGGCTCGGCTCGTCCTCGATCGCCTGCAGTTCCTGCAAGACCACGTTGCGCGACGCCTCGAGTTGGTCGTCCGGCAAATGCGGGCGCAAGATCAAATCGGCGTAAATCTCGAGCGCCGGGGCCAAATTTGCCGCCAACGTGGCGGCGCTGAAGCTTTGATGCGAAGAGGAAATCCCTTCGCCCCGCTCGACGCCCAAGTTGTCGAGATCGGTAATAAACTCTCGGCTGTCCCTGGGGCCGGCGCCGCGGAGGGCCTGCTCGCAGGTCATGCCGGCCAGACCCGCGCGATCTTCGGGGTCGTAGTTGCAACCAGCCGGGATGCGCACGGTGAGCGACGCCGACTCGAGCCATTCCATGCTCTCAGCCAGCAGCACCAACCCGGACGGAAATTCGTGGACGAAGATGGCCTGTTTCACGGTCAACTATAGGCCACCTCGACAGCCTTGTAGACCGTACGGGCCTTGAAGAATCCCAATCTCCGATATAACCGGATCGCTCCTTCGTTTTGCGCGGTCACTTCCAGGTAGGCCCGTTTCAAGCCCGCCGCCTGGAAGCCGGCCAAAGCTCGGAGCATCAGCGCCGAACCAAAGCCATGATCGCGGTATTCCGGCGTCACCCCGAGATTCTGGATGGCGCCCACGTCGTTTCGATCGCGGACGCCTTGGATCGTCCCGCAATACTCGGCAACGGTCAAGGGGCGATCATGGGCCACGAGCCAGGTGGCTTCAGGCAGAAATCCCTCGCGCGCCGCAATCTCCCGCATCAATCGCAAGCAGCCGTCGAAATCGCCCAAACAAGGGAAGACGTTGGCATCCAATTCCTGCCGAAAGCTAAGATATTTCGCCTCGGCGTGGGTTTCCAGCAGGCTCGTGCGCCAGGGAACCAAACGAAATCCAACCGGCAAGCGCGGCCGTGCAATGGGCCCCGCCGTCAGGTCGATTTCCATCCGGTAGCGTTTGAAATACGTAAGCGACATCGACTTACGCCAACAAAAGAGTTCCCCTCGCTGGAAGCCCCCTGCGCACCCTGGCCCCCGGCGACTTGCACCCACAGCCCCTAAATCTACCGCTTGCTTGGGCAACGGTCAACTTTTTGGTGCAACCCTTTCTTCAGCTACTACTGATGCAGCCCCCAGGGGCACCGAAAAAAAATCGCCCGGCGAGATCCCTCCCTGGACTGCCCCGTCGACAGCGAGAACGATTGGCGGAACCTACTAAAGTAACTTTGCGCCAGCCGATGCGTCGCCGCCGATGAACCATGGAATGAAATCTACGCCGGGCGTTGGGCCGCAGGCGATCGCATAGCGCATCGCCTACACTCTCTAAAGCGGCGTGCGGGGCAAGATCGGTCGCAAAATCCCCGTAAATTTGTCGCATTATTATGTTCCCGTCTATTGAGTGCCAAACGGCTGGGGATTCCGGCCCTCCTTGAACAGTTCCGATATGGACCAAACCAGTTTTATTGTCCACGGTATGGACTGTGCCGAAGAGGTCGCCGCGATTCGCGCGGAACTGGCTGGCCAGCCGGGCGTGGTCGAGCTGGCGTTCGACGTCCTGCGCGGCAAGCTCACGGTGACTCGCGATCCGTCGCTGATTTCCGATGCCGGCATCATTCAGGCCGTACAACGGGCCGCCTTAACCGCCGAACCTTGGCAAGAACTTCCGCTCGACGCCGCTCTCGTCTCACCGGCTTGGCGAAGCCCGCGCGCGGTGGCGCTGCTTCTGTCCGGCTCGCTGATCGGCCTGGCATGGCTCGGGCAACTTGCCAGTAACGGTTGGAGGAGTTTGCTCGTCGCGGATGGCGAGGCGCCGCTGCCAGTGCGCCTGTTCTATATCGCGGCAACGATCGCGGGCACGTGGTTTGTGCTGCCGAAGGCCTGGCGCGCCCTCGTCCGACTGCGGCCCGACATGAATCTCCTGATGGTCGTCGCCGTTTGCGGCGCCGTCTTACTGGGGGAAGAGCACGAAGCCGCGATGGTGGCGTTCCTGTTCGCGCTCTCGCTCACGCTGGAATCGTGGAGCGTGGGCCGCGCGCGCAGCGCGATCGCCGCCCTCATGTCCGCCGCTCCCACGCGCGCACGCGTCGTTGACGAAAGCGGACGCGAAGAACTACGAGACCCCGCCGAAGTCGCTGTGGGCAGTACGATCGTCGTGCCGCCCGGCGAAAAAATCCCGCTCGACGGGCGAATCCTTCGTGGCGCCACTTCGATCGATCAAGCGCCGATCACCGGCGAAGCGACGCCGGTGCAACGCGGAACCGGCGACTCAGTTTTCGCGGGCGCCATCAACCTCGATGGCGCGATTCATATTTCGACCACCAAGCCCGCCGCCGACACGACGCTGGCGCGAATCGTCACACTCGTCGGCGACGCTCAAAGTAAACGCGGCCCCAGCGAGCAATGGGTGGAACGCTTTGCGCGGATCTACACGCCCGTCGTCATGGCGACCGCAGCGACCGTAGCGTTGTTGCCGCCACTAGTGCTTGGCGGCGGCTGGTCCGCGTGGATTTATCGCGGGCTCGTGTTGCTGGTGATCGCCTGCCCCTGTGCGCTGGTGATCTCCACGCCGGTCAGCATCGTGGCGGCGCTCACCTCGGCGGCGCGGCGCGGCATCTTGATTAAGGGTGGACCGCCGTTAGAGGCCGCCGCGCGCATCCGCGCCATCGCCTTCGACAAAACGGGCACGCTCACCGCCGGCCGGCCCGTGTTGCACGAGGTCGTTCCCTTTTCTGGACACACCGCCGAGGAGTTGATCGAGATTGCCGCCTCGATCGAGCGGCACGCCACGCATCTCTTGGGGCGAGCGATCGTCGCCGCGGCCGTCGAGCGAGGCATCGATGCAACGTCAGCTGCAGACTACCGCATTCTGCCTGGCAAGGGCGCCACAGCCCGACTGCGCGGACGCGCCGTTTGGGTCGGTTCGCCGCGATTGATGATGGAACGCGGCGAAGACACGCCGGAGCTTCGCCGAGCACTCGCCGAATTGCAGGCGCGCGGCGACAGCGTGGTCATCGTCGGCGAAGATCATCACGTTTGCGGACTGCTGGCCTTGCAGGATCAACTTCGCGCCGAGGCGACCGATGTAATCAGGCAACTGCATGGCGCTGGGATCGCACCGATCGTGATGCTCACCGGAGATCATCAGGCGGCGGCCGATGCCATCGGCCGGCTGGTCGCCGTCGACGAAATCCGCGCCGGCCTGCTGCCGGAAGACAAGGTGCAAGCCGTTGAGCAGCTCGTCGCTCAACACGGCGCGGTGGCCATGATCGGCGACGGCGTCAACGACGCCCCGGCGCTGGCCCGTGCAACGCTCGGCATCGCCATGGGCGTAGCTGGCGCCGACGCCGCCCTGGAAACTGCCGACGTCGCTCTGATGAGCGACGATCTCGCGGCGATTCCATGGCTGATCTCGCATTCCCGTCGCACACTCAACATCATCCGGCAAAACATCTTCGCGGCACTCGGCGTGAAAGTCGCCTTCGTGGTCCTCAATCTATTCGGCGGAGCCTCGCTCTGGACCGCCATCGCCGCCGACACCGGCATGAGCCTCCTCGTCGTACTCAACGGCTTGCGCTTACTCAACACGAAGCAAGACAACGATCTCCTGTAGCCGAGGTCTGTGACCTCGGGGTTCCGACGTGGTCAAGGTTAATGCGCTGGTCCCAAACAGATTTGAAACCACGAAAGGCGCGAAAAACACGAAAGGATACGCGACAATGTCAAATCACAGTCGTGTGGCCTATTCAATCGCCCACAACTCGTTCGTGTTTTTCGTGCCTTTCGTGGTTTAAGATTGTGACGTCCAATGCACCGAGGTCACTGACCTCGGCTACAGAGGATCCGTCGATCAGACGGAACGCCTATTCCCCCAACGTCTCCTCGACGAGGAACAAATCATTCCCCTTCCTCGCCAGGTAATGGAACGCGTCGCCGTCGTCGAAGTGCAGTTTGGTGACGCCGCCTAATGTGATGATTTCGTCGTAGCGGTTTCCTTCCTGGCCGTCGACTACCACCACTTGGCGCTGGTTGTCGTACGCGACCATTGCCAAGTGAAGGCTGTCGTCACTGAAGTAGAAGGTCCCTTTGATGTCGTCGTAGAGCTTTCCTTCCTTGCCCGGCTCGGCCATCATCCAGCGCCCATTCTTCTGAGCCAGGTACGCCACGCGCTGGCTGTTCGAGCTATATTTCGGCGTGCCGACGTCATCGTAGTCCGGCTGCTTCTGGCCGTTGTAGACGATGAAGCTCCGCTCGCCTTGTTTGGCCCAGAACGCGGCCGATTTGCTGTCCGGGCTGAAGACCGGCAAATCACGATCGTCATAGGTTTTGCCTTCCTTGCCGTTCACGACCGACATCAATTTGCCATTCGCCACAGCCAGGTAGGCCACGCGCTGGCTGTCCGGGCTATAAACCGGGCTGCTCACGCCGTCGTATTGCTTTTGCTCTTTGCCGTCTAAGACCACGCACCATTTTCGACGTTCTTCGATCACATAGCCCCAGTGCTGGCCGTCCGGGCTGATCTCCAGAGAGTCGACGTCGAGGTCGTCATAGACCTTGCCGGGCTTGCCATGGGCGACCACGACGTGGCGAAAACTTTGAGGCTCCGCCACATAGGCGACATGTTTGCCGTTGCGGCTGACGCGAATGTATTGAATCTCTTCGTACCGATTCGGATCTTCCTGGCCGTCGTAAACCAGGAAACACTTGTGATCCGGCGTCGAGGCGACGTAACCCAGTTGTCCATCCAGGCCGAAGAACAGATTGCCGCGCAAGGTCGCCGGGCCATGCGCATGTTCCACACGCGGTTCGGAGCCGTCGACGCTGTCTTCGTGCATCACGTAGTTTTCGCCGATCTTCACTCCGTAGATGAAGCGTTTACTGTCCGCGCTGAAGGTCGACTCCCAACTATAATCCTCGTGAGGCTCCCCTTCGCGGCCGTCGATGACCGGAACCTGGTCGAACGACGAAGCGCTCAAGCGGGCGATCATCCCCACGTGCTTGCTGTCTGGGCTGAACACGGGACCGGCGCCGATCGACGAATAGCCCTTTTCTCCTTCGACGCCATCCAGCACCAGCACCTCGTCGCGATGCTCGCGCAGGGCGATCGCCGTATACGCGGTTCGCTGACTGTCGGGGCTGAAGGTGAAGCTCTCAGGTTTCACTCCGAATTCGTAGTCGGGGCTGGCCTTCCCGTCGATCACAATACCTTTCTCGGTCAAATACGCCGCGTGGCGTCCGTCCGGACTGACCCAAAATGTCGGCTTCTTGGCGTCGTATTCCGAGAGGTCGACCTGCCCCAGCGGGGTTTCCTTGACGACCCGCCGCGAAGCGCCATCCTGGCCGGCAGCCGTCCCCACAGCGCCAGCGATAAGAACAATCGCCAGCAAGGCAGCCCAGCGGAAAGTCGGCCTCGGTCGATCAATCTTGGATTTCATGGTCATGCACCGGTCGTATGAAGAATCGAATTCCATCGCGGCGTCGCGATCACGCCATGGCCCAGGATGCCGCGGGCCGGTCGCTTTGTTACAACAAGAGGCGTATCTTGACGCATCGACCGGACCAAAACCAGGGACGAATTCCATCATGCGCCGCCCAGCGTCAAGTACCGCCCAACTCGCTCTGCCTGCCTGTCTCCGCGCCTCCGTGTCTCCGTCGTGAACCAATTCGAATGGAATGCGAGCACGACATGCGGTTTCTGTGGGAAATGGCGGTGCGCGGACCCAGCTGGGCGCTAATCCTGCTCGTCCGCTGCTATCAATGGACGCTGAGTCCTATCTTCGGCCGCCAATGCCGCTTCTATCCGACATGCAGCAACTACATGATCGGCGCGATTGAGAAGCACGGCGCCGTGCTGGGTACACTCCGCGGCCTATGGCGCATCTGCCGCTGCCACCCGTTCCATCCAGGCGGCTTCGATC
>JAWXBP010000048.1 GCA_034440135.1 Planctomycetia bacterium | reverse complement strand
CTGCTCAGTGTCACTGGTTTCGTCAACACCCAGCAACATGAAGCAGACCTACCGTTGACTCAACTCATCCCCTCATTCCCCGGAATTGGGTGAAGAACCCAATTTAAGCACGCCCCTCCACAAGTCAGCAGGCAGTCCGATGTGGGCAAGCCCTCGGCCGGGTTTCCAGGAGTTTTCTCATGCATTCGAGACTGCGGGCAACCAATTCAGGCCAGGCCTCGCCTCACCCCCGACGGATTTTGCGTTCACCCCTCCGCGGCCATCGCATATTTCCTTCGATGCTTCAGCGATCGCCGATTTTCACGATTCGAGCCACAACTTGAGCGGCACTGCGGGAATCGGCCGCCCGAGCGCGCCGGATATTACCCCTCGCTCCTTGGTGGTTCCGGAGGCAGGGTCAATTGCAATCTGGACTTTGATCGGGGTCACGCTGCTCGGGTTGCTGCGAATGCGGCGCGGCCGATTAGACTGACATTCTTCTTTTTGGCATTTAGAGCATCGAATCAACTTTTCGGCCGGCCGCGCCTCTCGGCAGTCGACTGACGTGTCCCAACCGTATGAGATCACTCACCCTGCTATTCTTGGTCCTCGTCGCTCTCAGTGAAGTTTGCGGCGTCCGCTGGCTCGGCGTTGATATTCTGCCGACCGACCCCTGGAGTGCGTCGGCTTCGCTGCTGCTCGCGGATTGGATCGTGGGAGAATATCGCATGATGGATTCCTGGACCATTGGGATCTGGCTGCTGATTGCCGGAGCCGCTTGGCTGACTCTGTCGATCAGCAAGCCAGCCGAAGAATTCCCCTGGTCGCGATCACGAGGCATTGAGAAACGTGCTGTTACGCCGCGGCCCGATGTCATGCGGCCTGTGCCAAGCCCGACAGCGCAGGACTTAATCGGCGGGATGACACATGCGGAGTGGCGAGCACGAGTGTTTGAAAAGCGCCCGCCGACGCTAACGCAAATGTCAACGGTCAAACTAGCATCCAAGACGGGTTGATCTGCACGATCAGACAAGGCCACGACTGAGCTGAGCCAATTGGGACAGAATGATGTGCGCTCCAACTACGCCCGTTTAAAGCCTCTGATTTGCGAAGACGGCAGAGACTTCTGTCTCAGCCGCATAGCGACGACGCTCAACCTCAGCGCCAGCTGCCCGGAAGCCGCCGCCCATCGATCCAAGCGACGATCTTTCGCAACGATGGCACGTTTGACCAACTCGGCACGCTCGGCCGCGAGGAGAGCTGGGCACTCGATGTCAATCAGAGGGATGAAATCGTCGGCCGCGCCTTTGCCTTCGGTCCAGGCGGGCTCATCCCCAAAGCATTTGTCACGGAATGGTCGCGACATGGTTGACATCTTGGAGAATTCGTACAATCCGGACGGCTGGCTGCTCGTCGAAGCTACGGCCATCAACGACCTCGGCGTGATTGTCGGTAATAGACTGTTCCACGGCGAGCTAAGGGATTTCAAAGTTACTCATGTACCGGAACCGTCGAGCAGGTCGCTTGTCGCGTCGGCCGTGCTTGCCCTCGCTGAGTACCGATGGCGAGTTCGAGGATTTGCTCATCACATGACACGCTCAGGGGAGCATGGAGGCCGTGCCAGCTGACTTCATCGTGAACAAGCGTTACATTCCGTCGCCTCCTCCGCCTATTTGACAGGAGGATGTGCCATGTTAAGTGCAATCGTGCAAGGGGCGGTGTCCCCGGTGCGGTGGTCATTTCCGCTGGCAGCCGCGTCGGCATTGCTGTATCGGTTTCCTATTCCACTGGCCGGCTATCAGAGTGGTGCCAGCGCTATCATTCCGAGCCTGGTCGCTGCAGGCATCTACGGTCTCCTCGGAGTCTTTCCGCTGATGGCCGCCCTCGGCGGCGCAGCGGGCTGGTTCGCCCGTTCAAGGGTTCCCGACGAGAAGGGCGTCATCTACCCAATCCAGTTGATCAGCTTCGTGATCGCGGCAATTGGCGTGACGATCATGGCCAATTTGGACTACGTGATTGGACCGTGGTAGCCAACTCTGGCTCCACCCGAGCGCGGGCCTCCGGCGTTCGCTGATCTGCGTAAAATAAGGGAGCGATCGATCAATGGATGTGCCATAGGTGGCAATTTCGTAGTGCTCGACTTTCTGCGCCAGGCCGATGAGCACGGCGTCCATCACGTCGGGTTCGGCATCTTCCTCCATCATTTCCTTGGCTTCCTCAATCAGACCGGCCATGGCATCGCATTTTTTCGCTTTGGCGGCCTTGCCCGTGTCGTTGAAGGCGGCTTCCACCCTTTGCACGTGTTGCTTCGTCTGTTCCAGGTGCTCCGTGATCGCCTCCGCAAGTTTCTTGTCACTGGCTTTCTTGGCCATTTTCGGGAGCGCCTTCACGAGTTGCTTTTCGGCATGGTAGATGTCGCAGAGTTCGTCGTAGAAGGCATCCGCGAGAGTGGAGAGGGGCATTTTGATCCTGGGGGTTGAAAATTTCGGAGTGAATGTGGTGGTCAGACAGCAGTGAAGCAAAGGGCCTCCGTGCCCTGTGGGTGAAAAACCTACCGCCCGTCGCCGTCAGCATCCCCTGGCAACGTGCGTTCGATGCGGTCCCATGCGTCCCGGGCCGCCAGCTTAGCCTTGTCCCAACCGAGTGTGGAGCGACCACGGGAGGTTTCCCAATTTCTCGCCAGGTCCCGCTCAACTTCATCGAAGGTGCGGATGTCGCTGCGTTGGCGCGCGTCCACTCCGTAGCGATAGGCAGGCCGGTATTCGTCGAAAGAAGTGCCTTCCGAGTAATACGGTCGAGAAGTAAAGTTTTCCTCCCAATAGGCTTCTTCGACCGACGGGTCGATGTTTTCAGCCACGCTCTTACCGGCAAGTCCGCCGACAACGCCTCCGACGATGGCCCCGGCCACAGCTCCTGCTGGTCCCGCCATTGCGCCGGCGGCAGCGCCAGCGGCGACGCCTCCCAATGCTGTGCCCACTCCTGTTCCCACCGGATGAGCCCCCGGCGCGCCGGTGATCGGATCTGGATTGGCGGCAGGATCGTTCGTGCGATGATTTAGTTCTTTGCGAATAGCCATCGATGGCTCCTTTCGTGGTCGCGAAATTGCGTGTCAGAAGACTGACCATCTTTTGATGGCCATTGCGAAACGCAAACGGCATACCAGCCCGCCAACAAGTGATTCCGTCGGAAATTCGATTGGCAGTGATTTGGAAACGCCCAGCCCGGACGGTCGGCGTCCCTGACAGTGGTGGCCATCGCAAATGCGATGACATGCTTCGCCCACCTCCCGCACACCAGTGCGTTTCATCAACGTCGCGCTTGCTGACGGCTTCCAGCAGCACGAGGTATGGGAACTCTCGGCGCTTGTGTCCGCATGCTACCGGCTTCTCTGACCGGCACGGCTTTTGCGATTCGAATTTCACTTCTCGGGGAAATCACGTTCGTGTGATCTCGACGATCCTCGCCATGGCTGATCAATCGCGGTTGCACTGCATTCCTTGTTTTTGAGCTTGGAAACCGACCAATGCTGCGACATGTCGTATCCATAGTGTTCCTTTCCGCGGTGTGCGTCAGTCCATTGAAAGCCGAGGACTGGCCGCGCTTTCGTGGCGCGGACGGGACTGGTGTGTCTCGCGAACAGGGACTATTGCAGAGTTGGCCTAAAGGCGGTCCGACGCTGCTGTGGCAAACCCGTGGTGCTGGCCGGGGCTACGGAAGCGTCGCCATTGCGGGGGACCAACTATTTGCGCTGGGCGACAGCCCAGCCGAAACGAACGACGACGCTGAGTATCTGGTCGCGTTCACTCGAGAAAGCGGAACACCGATTTGGAAGCAAAAAGTAAGTAGAGCATGGAATGAAGGCGAGCCCAGTTGGCAAGGAGCGCGCTCGACGCCGACCGTGGACGGAAACTTAGTTTGCGTGCTGGGCGCGCACGGCGACTTAGTGTGTTGCGACGCTGTCACGGGCCAGGAAAGGTGGCGGCGGCAACTGGGAAAGGATTTCAGCGGCCTCAAGGCAGACTCGTGGGGGTATAGCGAATCGGTGCTCATCGACGAGGACCGAGTCGTTTGCACGCCAGGCGGCCCGACGGCCACGATGGTCGCCTTGAACAAAAACACCGGCGAAGTCATTTGGAAATGCTCGCGTCAAGCGGATCGAGGAGCCGGACATGCCTCGATCGTCATGGCGCGAATCGGTGACACTAGAGTCTATTTGCAGACCACGGGAAGCGGCGCAATGGCGGTCCGCGCTCAGGACGGCAAATTGCTGTGGACGAATACGTTCGACGCGACGATCGCCGTTGCCCCAAATCCTATCGTCCACGGCGATCTGGTGTTTTTCTCCGCCGGCTATGGGCGCGGCGGGGCATTGATCCAACAAGTGCAACAAAATGATGAAATCCGCGCCACCGCAGTGTATGGATGGCGACGCGAGCTCGCCAATAAGCACGGCGGCGTAATCCTCATGGAAAACTGCTTGTTCGGCGATTCCGACGATCGAGGGCTCCCGTTCTGCGCGGATTTGAAGACCGGAAAACTCCTCTGGCGGTCGCGCGGGTCGGGGCAGGGCTCCGTCGCGATGGCAGGAGCAGACGGTTGCCTATATTTGCGCTTTAGCGATGGCACGATGACGTTGGCCAAAGCGGCTTCGTCCGGCTACCGCGAAACCGGATCCTTTCGAATTCCGGGCAGTGGCGAATTGCCAAGTTGGTCGCATCCTGCCATCGCGGATGCACGGCTCTTTCTTCGCGAGCAAGATTCGATTCTGTGCTACGACCTGCAACGTCCGGATGCTTTGGCGGACAGTTCCAGCGACTGACTAAACACGAACGATAGGTTCGCCTTTCGGCCTCGATGATGTCCTCTAACCCTCCAAGCCGTTGGCATTCGATAGCGCGATGGGCGCTGATGACCGTCGCATTAGTTGCCGCCGGAAAAAAATCGCCAGTCCGTCGAGTGAAGCAGCCGCTGCCCGCCAGACATCGTCGGACGCAGTCTGCAAGCCCGTCATGGTTCGCTCTCGTAAAGCAAACCTTTCAAGATTGGCAAGACGACAAAGCTCCCCGCCTCGGGGCAGCGTTGGCTTACTACTCCATCTTCTCCCTCGCACCTCTGCTGGTGGTTTGTCTGGCCGTCGCAGGAATGTTCTTCGACGGCGACCGCGTATTCGATGAATTGGAGGCGCAACTGAGTCAACTGCTCGGCGACAAGGGAGCGGCGGCGGTTGAAGAGCTGTTGCGGGCGGCGCAGAAGCCGGCCCAGGGCACGATCGCGACTATCACCGGGGCGATCGTTTTACTCTGGGGTGCATCCGGTGTATTTGCGCAGCTTCAGGACGCCCTCAATACGATCTGGGAAGTGAAGCCGAAGCCAGGGCGCGGCGTGTGGGGAACCATCAAGTCCCGCTTCCTATCCTTCACCATGGTGCTGGGCACCGGCTTCCTCTTACTAATCTCCCTGGTCCTGTCGACCTTTCTCCAGGCCGTTGGCGCATGGACCTCGCGCACAATGGGCGGCCCTGAGTGGTTCCTCCAGGCGCTCAACCTATTGGGTTCCTATGCGGTCATTAGCCTACTCTTCGCCATGATCTTCAAATTCGTTCCCGATGCCGTGATCCGGTGGCGGGACGTTTGGATCGGTGCTGCCGCCACCGCAGCGCTCTTTGTGGTAGGTAAGTGGGCAATTGGCCTGTATTTGGGCCGCGGTGGAATCAGCACTGCGTTTGGCTCGGCGGCTTCCTTGGTGCTGGTCTTGGTGTGGGTCTATTACTCCGCTCAGATTCTGTTTCTCGGGGCCGAGTTCACGCAGGCCTATGCCTCCATGTATGGTTCGCGGGTTATTCCCGCACCGGATGCCGAATCGACTACTGTCGATGATCGTGCTCAGGAGGGTCTTGAGTAGCATTTTTTGGCAACCCAAAACTCTCAATCGGAATTGGGGATATGAGTGACCTTTATATCGGGTCGGCTGGTTGGAGCCTTCGCCGGGATCACTTTGGTCTCTTTTCCGAACACGGCACTCACCTCCAACGCTATGCTTCGCGATTTAACGCCGTCGAGATCAACTCGTCTTTCTATCGTCCGCACCGCTACTCAACCTATCGGCGTTGGGCCGACTCGACGCCGGAACAGTTCGCGTTTAGCGTCAAAATCCCAAAAGAGATTACGCACTCGCTGCGATTGCGAAACGCGGATGAGCGCATTGAGAACTTTCTTGGTGGCGTGTCGGGTTTAGGCCGAAAGCTCGGAGTGCTATTGGTTCAGTTGCCGCCGAGTTTTGCGTTTGAACCCGTCACAGCCCACTCCTTTTTCTCCACGTTGCGATCACTGACTGAGACGCCGATTGTTTGTGAACCAAGACATGACTCGTGGTTTTCAATGGAGGCCGCCGCACTGCTCGACGAACAGCGAGTGAGCCGTGTGATGGCCGATCCACCAGTACAGGCTAGCGGCGTACAGCACACTCGTACTTTGACTTGCGTCTATTTTCGCTAGCATGGCTCGCCGCGGATCTACTACTCTAAATACGATGCGCCGTCCCTGCACGCCTTGGCCAATCAGGTTCTCGCCGCAGGTGCTACCGCCAATAGGGTGTGGTGCATCTTCGACAATACGGCCGAAGGTGCTGCCACAGTGAACGCGCTGGAGTTTTTCAACATACTGCGGGGGCAACCACAGGCGGGCGAACTTATTGGCTCCTAGCGAAGCTGACCGACTGCAGCGGTGTGAAGCCTGGCGTCGGCCTGCGTTACGAGCATCTGTTTTCAACGTGAGGAAGCGCTCAATGTCTAATCACGAAAATCTAAGCACCTACATCCAAGATCATTTGGCCGGAGCACGATTTGCCGTGAACCTGCTGGAAGACTTGTCCAAAAACTCGCCGCGACGAATCGCGACAATGGCGAATCGGCTACTGCCGGAAATTGAACAGGATCGTGCCGTGTTGGAACGAATCTTGGATCGACTGGAGAGGCGGATCAGCTATTCCAAAGAATTCGTAGCGTGGTTCGCTCAAAAGGCCGGCAGGATCAAACTTTCGCTGTCCACGGCTTTCGGGCAATTCGAGGCGGTTGAAACATTATCGCTTGGTGTACTGGGGAAGCTCGCTCTCTGGCGAACCTTACAAACGATCGAGCCAACGCCCGCATGGTTGACGGAGGTGGATTTGTCAGGGCTGATTCAACGTGCTCGTGCCCAGCACCGCCAATTGGAGCGTTTGAGGCTCCAGCTCGCCAAGGCGGCGTTCGGTCGATAGCCATGGGCACGTGTCGCCCAACCCTGCCTCATCGAGCACTACGGCGAATAATTCGGACCATGAAGTGCGTTCAAGAAGGCCACCAGCGATTGTTTTCGTCGCGGAGATAGTCGACGAAAGCGCCCCGCGACTTGGGTAGCCTCACCGCCATGCGCGGCAATCGCTTCGTGGAGTGTTGCAGCACGCCCGTCGTGAAGGTAAGGCGCAGTGTCAGCGACGCACCATAGTGGTGGCGTGCGCCACTTGCTCGACAGCTCTGTTCCACTGAATGCTCCCAAATAGTCCGCCGCAGTCAGCGGGAATCCGCCAGGAGGAACACCTGGCATGTTAGCAATGCCACTTCGCGCAGTTGACGAGCCCGTTTGCGTCGGCGCATCGGCAAGCTGCGGACCCATCTCGTGCAGCAAGAGGTCGCTATACAGTCCCGACACATCCGCTAACGTCTCAACATGGCAGTTGGCACAGCCGATTTGATTGAAAAGTTCGTGTCCTTCTTTAACTGGTCCCGCGCTGGTATTTGCTTCGAGCGGCACGGGTAGCGCCGCCACAAATGCAGTCAGTGCTGCGACATCACTGGCCTCCAGGTCGATCCCATGTGCCGCTGGGTTCGTCGCGAGAGGATCTTCTGCTTGCGGATGACCGTTGACCTCTAGGCCCAATTCATTCGCACAAGCGCTCCCCACGAAATCTGCGAGAGAAGCGATTTGTGCCCGCCAGCCAAACCGTCCGACATCGCCACCGATTTCCGTCACTTGGCCGGCAATGCCGTCGTCGTCGTTCGCTTGGGCGTCGGACAAGGCACGAATTGCCTCCGCGGGAATGCGATTGATTCGCCCTGCGCCAAAGAGCGCCGGCGAGCTTCGCTCACTCACAAGGAACGGACGGCCATCCCGCGCGCCGAATCGCAGTTTAGCTCCTCGGGGCAGAGCAGTCCCCCGCGGAGGACAGGCGCTCAAATCGCTGAGCCAGCCGCGTCGCCACTGGTCGTAGCCGGTTGGCGTGCCGAATCGATGCAGAATCTTCGACTGATTGCTTCCCAGCCCTGGGAAAGAGCCCAAACTCAGCCGAGCACGATCGAGCCCGCTGAGCAACACTTGGGGATTGAATCCTCCGGCCTGCAACTCCGTGATCACTGTGAGGTTCTGTTCATTGGTGCCGCTTCCACCTTACCCTCCTTGCTGGTGGCACGTAACGCATCTGTTTGCATTGTAGACAGGTCCTAACCCGTCGCCGGATGCCACGCCCGCCTCACCATGCATCCATTCATACGAAAACAGCTCCTGGCCGCGCTCCTGCAAGTCCAGCGCGCTGGCGGCGCACGGTGCCAAGCCAACCACGAGAATTGCGATACCAATGGTAAATCGTGTGGAACTCATGTTCGTTATACGGAAGTGTTCGTGGATTAATTCACCATAGGGAACCAGTCGCGCGTTGACAACCCGCTGCGCCAATTCGAATTGGCAACTAGCTCCGATCGAGTTTCGTCAATGACCGTTTTGAGCCGTCGGGCAGGAGGCTCACGCGTCGCGGCATTCCATTTGCGGAAAGGACAACCCAAGAAAGGTAACCTTGCCATGTCCGACACATCCATGATTCACGAAATCCCGTTGCGTTCCAAGTCCATCAATGTTCATGAGGGTGAGCGAATTCTCAGCGTCGCCAGCGGTGCCTTGGTGTTGCTCTGTGCGCTGGATCGCCGCCCTCTCGGAGCATTGACAGGCTTTCTGATCGGTGGCGGCTTGGTCTATCGGGGCCTCACGGGCCATTGTCAGCTCTACGACAAGCTGGGAATCTCCACCGCGCCCAATGCAGAAATGCGAGGCGTGCCGGCTCAACATGGTGAACGCCTGGAGCGCCAGCTGGTCATTCAAGCTCCACCAGAAAAGGTCTATAAGTTCTGGCGCGAACTCTCCAATTTGCCCAGCGTGTTGACGCACGTTTCGTCTGTCGTGCAACTGGATGAGCGTCACTCCCGTTGGAAGGCGGAAACCCCTCACGGGACGACCTTGGAGTGGCAGGCTGAAATCATCACCGATGAACCGAACCGGCTGATCGCTTGGCAATCGCTGCCCGGCGGATCGCTGAGTACGGCAGGATCGGTCAGATTTGAACCGCTGGGGAAGGGTGAGCAGACGCGCGTGACGTTGAACCTGAAGTACGATCCGCCTGGTGGAAAACTTGGAGTGTGGGTCGCCAAGGCGCTCGGCGTGGACTTACTGACTGATTTGAACGAAGACTTGCGTGCGTTCAAACAGCAGATGGAAACTCCCTCGGTTGCGGGAACTCCACGGAAACTTGCGACCTGACCGCATTTTCGCCGGTCTGTCAAATCCACCGGTCGCGTCGCCTCAGATGAGTAACTCCTGGTGGATCTGGGCCTTGCTGTCGGCGCTGTTCGCGGCAATCACTTCCATTCTGGTCAAAATCGGCCTCCGGGATGTGAATGCCGATTTTGCCACGCTGATCCGCACGGCCGTTATTCTATTTGGACTTAGCGCGTTCGTCGCTTTTCAAGGGAACTGGAGCAATCCATTTCAGGTGGACGTCAAACCGCTCGTCTTCCTGGCCGCTTCAGGATTGGCGACCTGCGCTTCCTGGGTTTGATACGCTCGGGCATTGGAAGTCGGCGACGCTTCTAAAGTCGATCCGATCGACAAGCTCAGTGTCATCTTGGTCGCCGTATTGGCCTTCGCCTTTCTGGGTGAACGGCCGCAGGGATGCGAGTGGCTGGAAATCTTGATGATCGGTGTTGGTGCGGTCGTCTTAGCAATTAAGTCGGCATGCCGCGCCAGGAGCGGTTCACGAATCTTGCAGAGTATTATTCGACACTCTTTCGCGAGCTGACCCATTCCACCTGCCACCGGAGGCGCCTGACGCGAAAATGCATCGTCGACGGTATCCACTTCGGCGGCCAGACCTACAGCCAAGAGGAACCGATTGCAACATTGGGGGCGGCATTTGTGATGGGCCACTGCGACCTGGCTAATCCACACTCGACAACTCCGCCGCCTATATGCGCGTGCTCATCCGCAACTGTTCGTGCCCTGGAGACTTGGCGTGTTCCCGTGCGGCTCGAGTGATGGGAGCCGGGTGAATTGAGAAATTCACGATTGCGCTTAGCGAAATCGCACTCAGCAGTGGGGAAACAAACACCCCTGCGCTATGCGAACATTGCCTGCCGACAATCGCCGGCCCAGTATTCGGCGCTTCGGTCCGTGGATTGCTGGATTCGGCCAGTCGAAATGCAGGGTGAGAACGTCGTGCAAGAGGAAAGGAAAACGTCATGGCCAAGTACCGCAAGGAGGCGCAGAACTAGGTGAGACGCGCCGTTCGCGAATTCCAGGACGGAGAGCTGCGCAGCGGCCGCGCGCAAAATTGCCAACAAATTGCGGCTCGCCGTCGACCGCGCTTACTTGTTCACTCAACGAGACCGCCTTGTGGCGGCGCCTCGTTCCGGTTCTTGTCGACGATGGCGGCCAAGATCAGTAAATAGGCGATCAAGCGAATGCTGTAGATCAGAATTCGATCTTCGCTTTGATTGATCGTCAGCCCCACGGCCAACCGGGTTAAGCCCAGTAGCCAAAAAGCGCTCGCGAAGATAATGAACAGCCGATCGCCCGTGCGCCGCCAAAAGCGCAGAAAAAATAGGCCGGCGATCAAGCAGGCCATGGCGATGGCGCCGCGTGTGAATTGATCCATGGTTCACCGATCCGATTCCCAAACAAGGCCAAACAACAGCAGCGTCCACGAAAGCAGCCCGACGCTATTACGAAGTTGTTCCAAGTCGATGTGTGGATATATGACCAGATCGAAAAAGAGCAGGGTGTTTTCGATCGTCAGGCCGATGAAGAACAGCGTGCTCCAGAGGAGCAGACTCACGCGGCGCAGACGGTAGCTGCGCCACAATAACAGGGCGCAGGCGAGACTCGTGCAGGCGCTCAAAACGTAGACTGCGATCGCCATTTACTGCTCCTTACGTAGCTTGAAGGCGTCCGCGAATGATTGCATACGATCGACCGGTTGACTGTAGATCAAAGACACCATGGCGGCGCGGCGAACGCGGTACAACTCGGCCACGGCGTCAACCTTCGCTTGAAGCGTCTCGTCGACGGGGGCGTAGCAGTACGCGGATGGATTCGCGTCATCAGGGCGCAAAAGACCGCGCCCGGCGAGTTCGCGTAGCGGCGTGTGCATCATATCTCGGGAGGCTTGCAACGCTCCGGCTACATCGTCGGACGTGAATGCGCGGCCGGGCGTGGAACGGAGCAGCAGCAGAATCTCTAACTTGACCACCGAGTCGAACGACTCGTGGACAAAGCGGCGGATGTCGTCCGGAATATCCGTCATCCCAACTATTTTTCCGGTGAGCGG
The DNA here is from genome assembly GCA_034440135.1 of Planctomycetia bacterium. Taxonomy (NCBI): domain Bacteria; kingdom Pseudomonadati; phylum Planctomycetota; class Planctomycetia; species Planctomycetia bacterium. Next base: position 2,710 of record JAWXBP010000048.1, on the reverse strand, counting down.
TATCCAGAAGCGACATCGGGATTGCGGAACATAGGGCGACGAGTACGACGGGGTTCACCGGTCGAAAAACTGCCAGCCTGTCGCAATGTGTGGTCAAAAAAGTGTCACCAAGGCTGATTGGAGACCAAAAACCGCCCCAAAGGCGGTCGTTCAGCACTCGGTCCGGCATTTGCACGTCTCGTGCCGGGATAACACAGTTTCGGCGATCCGACAGGTCCGTTTCGCGCCCCTGCTGCGCTGGCAGTTTGTCGCTCGGGGGAATGACGTGCGTATCGCGTGGATACTCGTCGCTGGCGAAATCTTTTAGGATTCCACCCGCCGTCATTCACTGGGAGCGCCCGCCGTGGCAACTGTTCAGGAATCGAGCGTTGCATCTGACCACGAGATGCGACAAGTTTTCCAAGCACTCACGGCGCTGAAGAAGGGGGATTTTTCGCGGCGGCTGCCGACCGATTGGACCGGACTGCCTGGCAAGTTGGCCGACGCGTTCAATGATGCCGCGGAGTTGCACGAGCAATTGGTAGGCGAGTTGGAGCGCCTCAGTCGCGTGGTCGGCCGCGAAGGAAAGATCGGCGAACGGGCGTCGCTCGGCGGCGCGACCGGGGCTTGGGCGGCGTCGATTTCGTCGATCAATCAGTTGGTCGGCGACTTGGTCCATCCGACCGTTGAAACGGCCCGTGTTATTGGCGCCGTGGCTAAGGGAGATCTCTCCCAATCGATGGCGCTCGAGATCGACGATCGGCCCTTGGGCGGTGAATTCTTGCGCACTGCCAAGGTCGTCAATCGCATGGTCGATCAGTTGAGTTCATTTGCTTCGGAAGTGACCCGCGTGGCCCGCGAAGTGGGTACCGAGGGAAAGCTCGGCGGCCAGGCCAAGGTGAAAGGCGTGGCTGGCACCTGGAAAGATCTCACGGATAACGTGAACCTGATGGCCGGCAATTTGACCGGTCAGGTGCGCAACATCGCCGCGGTCACGACTGCTGTGGCTAACGGCGACTTGACGACGAAAATCACGGTCGACGTTCGCGGCGAATTTCTAGAACTGAAGAACACCATCAACACGATGGTCGATCAACTCCGGTCGTTTGCTTCGGAAGTGACCCGCGTGGCCCGCGAAGTGGGCACCGAGGGAAAACTCGGCGGCCAAGCCCGCGTGGAAGGCGTGTCCGGTACCTGGAAAGACCTGACGGATAACGTCAACTCCATGGCTGGCAACTTGACAGGCCAGGTGCGGAACATCGCGGCGGTGACGACGGCCGTCGCCAAGGGGGACTTGTCGAAGAAGATCACCGTCGACGTGAAGGGAGAGATTCTCGAACTGAAAAACACCGTCAACACGATGGTGGATCAGCTCAGCTCTTTCGCGGCGGAGGTGACGCGTGTGGCGCGCGAAGTGGGTTCCGAAGGCAAGCTCGGCGGTCAGGCCGACGTGAAAGGCGTGGCCGGAACTTGGAAGGATCTCACCGATAGCGTGAACTCGATGGCCGGCAATCTCACCGGCCAGGTGCGCAACATTGCGGAAGTGACAACTGCCGTGGCCAACGGCGACTTGTCGAAAAAAATCACGGTCGACGTGAAAGGTGAGATTCTCGAACTGAAGAACACCGTCAACACGATGGTGGATCAGCTCAGCTCCTTCGCGGCGGAAGTGACCCGCGTGGCCCGCGAAGTGGGCACCGAAGGCAAACTCGGCGGCCAGGCCGATGTGAAAGGCGTGGCGGGGACGTGGAAGGACCTTACCGATAGCGTAAATTCGATGGCCGGCAATCTCACCGGCCAGGTGCGCAACATCGCCGAAGTGACGACCGCCGTGGCGAATGGCGACTTGTCGAAAAAGATTACCGTCGACGTGCGCGGCGAGATTCTCGAACTCAAAGACACGATCAACACGATGGTCGATCAGCTCCGCTCGTTCGCGGCAGAGGTGACGCGCGTGGCGCGCGAGGTCGGTACGGAAGGCAAGCTCGGCGGGCAGGCTAACGTGCTCGGCGTGGCCGGTACTTGGGCGGACCTCACCGACAGCGTGAACTTCATGGCCGGCAATCTCACCGGTCAGGTCCGCAACATCGCCGACGTGACCAAGGCCGTGGCGAACGGCGACTTAACGAAGAAAGTCACCGTCGACGTGAAGGGGGAGATTCTCGAGCTGAAAAACACCGTCAATACGATGGTCGATCAGCTTAGCTCGTTCGCGGCGGAAGTGACGCGTGTGGCGCGCGAAGTCGGCACCGATGGTCGCCTCGGCGGCCAAGCGGAAGTGGAAGGCGTGGCCGGCACCTGGAAGGACTTGACCGACAGCGTCAATTTCATGGCCAGCAACCTGACCGGCCAGGTGCGCAATATCGCCGAAGTGACGACTGCGGTGGCGAACGGCGATCTGTCGAAGAAAATCACCGTCGATGTGCGCGGCGAAATTCTGGAGCTCAAGAACACTATCAATACGATGGTCGATCAACTACGCTCGTTCGCGGCGGAAGTGACCCGCGTCGCGCGCGAAGTCGGTACGGAAGGGAAACTGGGCGGTCAAGCCGACGTGCGGGGCGTGGCCGGCACTTGGAAGGATCTCACGGACAGCGTCAACTTCATGGCCAGCAACCTGACCGGCCAGTTTCCCTTCCGTACCGACTTCGCGCGCGACGCGGGTCACTTCCGCCGCGAACGACCGTAGTTGATCGACCATCGTATTGATAGAGTTCTTGAGCTCCAGAAT
>JAWXBP010000047.1 GCA_034440135.1 Planctomycetia bacterium | reverse complement strand
TGCTCGGCCCGTTCTTTGGGATCGGCTAGAAGCTCTTCCGCGAGGCGGCGATCTTCCTCGTCGGTTGCTCCGCGCGGGCGCGTCCCGGCCAGCGGGCGATTGGTCACCACGCCATCCACGACGCGGACCATGATCTCCGGCGAACTGCCCACGAGCGTCACCTCGGGCATCCGCAAGTAGAACATGAACGGACTTGGGTTCACCACGCGCAGCGAGCGATACAACTCGAACGGCGGGCAATCGAACTTGGTGCGCAATCGCTGGCTGAGCACGACTTGAAAGATGTCGCCGGCGCGAATGTATTCCTGTGAACGCTCGACGGCCGCTTCGTATTCCTGCTGGGTGCAGTTGGACTCGAAGTCGATCCGCGGCAACTCGCCGGCCCCGATGTCGGCCGGTTGCAGGCCGACGTCGGGGCGTGAAAGCCGGGCGACCAACTCATCGACTCGCCGGCAAGCTTCGTCGTAAGCGGCGCGGACGTTGTCCTGGTGCCGATCGATCCGTGCCATCGCCAGGACCGTCACCGTCTTGTTGACGTTGTCGAAGACGACCATCTGGTCGAAAAACGCGAAAGCCAGGTCCGGCAGCGCGCGATCGTCCGTCGGGGCGTTCGGCAATCGCTCCACGTAGCGGACCGTGTCGTACCCGGCGTAGCCGATGGCCCCGCCGCAAAACGGCGGCAGCCCTGGTAACGTTGCGGCACGGAACGACTTGATCCGGGATTCCAGTTCCCCCAAGGGATCGTCGGCCTCGAATTCGTTGCGCTGGCCGTCCTTCTCCACGATCACCCGTCGGCCGTAGGCCAGCAGCCGCATAAACGGGCTGGCCGTGAGGAAGCTGTACCGGCCCACCTTTTCGCCGCCGACCACGCTCTCAAACAGCCCGCCGCAGTCGCCACCGTCGATCTTCTGGAAGGCACTGACCGGCGTCAGCGTATCGGCGGTCAGTCGCCGGTAGACCGGGACGAGCTGCGCCTCGCGGGCCAGGGCGGCGAACTCGGAAAAAGCAGGAAGGTGCGGCATATCGAGGCTGGTCCAAGTGGCTCAACAGGTTCGGTCGCGACCGTCGCGCAGCTTATCAGGGTCGGGTCGGCTATGACAACCGGACCGCCGCCACGCCCGCCGGGTTCGCCGAGCAAATCCCCTTACACTAGCCCGACGCGCAAGCGAGGGGGAGTCAGCGCCGTTCGGCGTTCGACGACTACTCCCCCTCGCTTGCGCGTCGGGCTAGTGGGGTTTTCCAGCTCATTCGCGGCGCAACCCACGCAGCCGCTGGGACATAAGCTAGGTTTCCGTAGGAATTCGTTCGGTCGAGCGTTTGCTGGAGGGTCCGGGACGATGATGCACTACGTGAACATGTTTCTGCGCTATTGCGAGCGCCTCGATCACCAAGGCTGGTTCCTGCTCGGTTTGGCGGTGCTGTTCTTAGGCATCGTCTGTATGCGCGGGTTCGGATCGCGGTCGAACTACTAGGGTCGCTAGAGGCCGCGGATGCGTGCGGCTTAAGGATTGCCAATGACATTTGAACTGCTGGCGAATTTGAGTCTTTGGGATGTACAAGTGCCGACTTCCCTAGCCTTGGCCGCCGTGGCGGTGATGGGCTACATGGTCGGGCGCTGGCGGAATGCGTCGCCGCAGAACATCGTGGCGATCGAATCGCGCCGCGAAGTGAAGCGCGCGCAGTTAGTCGCCAAGGAGCTGGAGCAAATCGCCGAGCAAGTTCGTGTCAATCTCGCCAAGCACCACGCCAGCGTGGCGAATTTCAAAGACCGCGTAAGACAGATGGGCGGCAACAACGCGAACGAAGGCTGGCACGATGTCTGCCGCGAAGCGGAAGACATTCTCGGCCCCACGCTGGAACTCGCACAGCAAATCGCGCGGGCCTACGACGAGATCCGTCAGCAGGGAAATCACTTGATGACGCTGACGGAGATGCGGACGGATCCGCTGACCGGCGTCAACAATCGCCGCGCGCTGGAAGAAATGCTCGGCAATCTCTTCACGATGCGCAGCCGATATGAATTGCCGTTCTCGGTCGCGCTCATCGACGTGGACGGCTTCCGCAAGGTGAACGAAGAAGAAGGGCACGCCCGCGGCGATCGTGTGCTGCAGTCGCTCGCGCGGTTGCTGGCCGATAGCCTCCGCGAGACTGACTTCGTGGCCCGTTACGGCGGCGAGGAGTTCGCCGTGGTGATGCCCCAAACGCCATTGGACGGCGCCAGCCGGAATGCGGAACGGCTGCGGCGCTTGATTCAAGAACGCATCAAGCTGACCGTGAGCGTTGGCGTGGCCGCCGCCGAGGACGGGCAGAACACGCAAGTCCTCTTGGGACACGCCGACCAAGCTCTGCAAGCCGCCAAACAGAACGGCCGCAACACGGTCTGCCAACACGACGGCGAAGAAACGGCGCTCGTACAACCCGAACCATCCGCCCTTGCCCACGCGGAAACAGTCGTGGCCTAGGCCCATCGTCGCTTTGATTCGTTGCTCTCAAGTCATTCTGACGCAACGACTTCCGCGCTCAGCAGAAACAAACGACGACCCCGCGGGGTTGAATGTGGTAGAATCACCACAGGCGAATGGTCTGGTCTTGCGCGGAGTTTGCCATGAAGACGGTTCTGGCCTTGGTTTCGGCGTTCTTGAGCGTGGTGCTGGTTACGCGTAACGCGGCCGCCCAAGCGGACAGCCGGGCATCAAATTCGGGCTCGCGCACGTCGGCCTCCAGCCCTTCCATGTTTAGCGGCAGTGCGTCGCGCTCTGGCGGCGCCGCTGGTGGACGAGGGCAATCCGGCGCCGGCGCCGCGATGGGTCAGAACGGCGAGTTTCAACTCGGTAGCGGCGGCACCACCACCGGCAGCGAGCGCTACATGCGCGGCAACCGGCAGTCCGGCAATTTCGTCGGTTCGGATGCCACCGAAGTCAGCCAGTTTTTTTCCGCCCTGACCGGCGGCCGCGCCGGCGCGGGTAGCGGCGGTGATTCCGGACTGCGCGCGAATAACAATCGCGGCAACGATTTCAACAACCAAGGCCAGGACCAATCCGGTTCCACGACAATTCCGCATCGCTTGGTCGTGTCATTCCGGTATGCCGCGCCAAGAATTCAACTTCCGGTGGTCAATGCCTCGGGCGGAATCACGTTGAAGGGCTTGAACCGCCTGCAGTCGCGGGGCCCGTTGAACGTTGAGCTCCGGGAGCGGACGGCCATCCTCCGCGGGGTCGTTGCCACAGACCACGACCGCGCTCTGGCGGAGACGTTGACGCTCTTGGAGCCCGGGATCTCTCAGGTACAGAACGAGTTGACAGTCGCCGAGTCTCTCCCGACGGTAGAGCCGGCAACCGCGCCGCAGTAACGCCGGTTTGCCTGAATTGTGCTGAGCCCGTGCTCTGCGTGGGCGATCCCAAGCTCGTTGCTTCCGAGGCGCCTGACTGGGTGAGGCCTCCTAAGCCGATGCCGTGCGCACCGCCTGGCATGTCGCTTCCCAAGTCGATCGTCGTCGTGTTCATCCGCGCACGTGATTCCGTCGTGGGCGGCATCGGATCGAAGTAGCCGACCTGTTGCACGCCCTGGGTGACAGGCGGCGTCCGCGTCGGCAGTGCCGGATGATCGACCGCCAAAGTTTCCGGAACCGTGGGATTCATCGGCGGCTTGCCAGGCAACACGTGCCGCGTCTGCTCGCTCAGTACCACGTCTCCTTGCGCGGAGACAAAACGGCAGAGAAGCGAGACTTGCTTCTGCTCGCCGCCAAGCTCGTCGAACGGCAGCCAGAAGTTGTAGGAATGTTTGAGGATGCCCTTGTCGGTATAGTGCGCGGCGAATTGCTCTTCCGTGAACACGAACTTGCGCTCGGGCACGACGTTGTCCTTGAATCCGTCGGTTTCGTTGAAGGCATAAACCGTCAACGTACCGGCGACCTTGACCGGCTTGCCCCCTTCGTTCGCATAGTAGACCAATCGCCCGCCGAAGCCGCGAATGGGCTGACTGGCCCCGCTGGTCATCACGGTTTCCGACCAATTGGCCACGAGCTTCATCGGCCGCTCAAGTTGGCCGTCCTCGCCGGCGCCCCAGGGGATGTTCTTCTTCAGATCAAAGTCCGCGCAACCCACGAGCGTGGCAAGCATGATCGCGAACAAAGAATAGCGGCGCTGCATGGTAAGTTCCGGCGAGTAGGAGGTGCAATTCTGTTTTGAACCGCAGAGTCGCAGAGCTGAATGACGAATTTCTAAATCCGAATGTCGAATGAATATCGAATGAATGTCGAAGCTCGAATGACGAATGTTTGAACGGCGAACAAACCATCTGCCCGACGACATTCAGTCATTCGTCATTCGGATTTGATTCGACATTCGGATTTCGAAATTCGTCATTCACCGCTGTTGCACTACCGCTGTCCCTGCGGGGCCTGGTAATTGACCGGTTGGACTTGTTGCTGCGGCGGCCGTTGCGCCGGAGGCGCGGACGTGCGTTGTACTTGGGGATCCGGGTGCGGGCGCAGTTGGAGTTGATTCGCTTGCGGCTGCACCCCGGGGGGCACGCCGCCGCTGGGCGGGCCGAGCATGGGCGCCTGGCCGTTCTGTGTCGGGTCAATCACCGGCGCGAGCGTCGGTTCGCCAAACGGCGCCTGCATGGGCGTGCCGTTCGGGCCGAGAGTCGGCGTGCCGTCCAGGTTTTGATCCGGATAGATCGTCATCACTTCGCCCTCTTCCCAATCGTCGCCGCGGCCACGCATGCCGCCGTAGCCGTGAATCTTGCGAACGTCGGCCAGGCACCAGTTCATCCGGCCGGCTTCCACTTGCTTGAGCGTTTCCGCTTCTTCCTTGGTGCGGACCACGTGCGGCGTCAGAATAATCAGCAGCTCCGTCTTTTCGTTGGAGACGCTGTCGTACCGGAACAAATTTCCGAGGACCGGAATGCTCGCCAGCAACGGCACGCGGCGATGCACCTGGGAACGGCGATTCGTGAGCAAACCGCCGATCACGATCGTCTGCCCAGAATGAGCGCTGACCGTCGTTTGAGCTTGCGTGATCTCGATGCGCGGCTGGCGGACGACTTCGCCGGTGGCGGAGATCGAGACCGGGATGCCTTCGGCTTCCGGCCCGAGCGCTGACTTTTGGGCGTCGACTTCCATCACCACCAGGTTGTCCGGGCTGGTGCGAGGCGTCACGCCGAGAATCAGACCGACGTCTTCCAACTGCACGTTGTTGATCTGCCCGGTTTCGTTGAGCTGCGTGCCCGTGATCGTCGGGACGCGTTCGCCGACCTGCACGTAAGCAGGTTGATTATCGAGCGTCATAATCTGCGGCCGGCTCAACACGTCCAAGCGGCGCGATTCCTGCAAGGCGCGAATCAAGATGCTGACGCTCTCGCTCGAAGCGCTCAACACGAGGCCGCCGAAGCCGAGGTCGTTGTTGGTGCGGTTCACCGAGAAGTTCGACAACGCCTGGCCGGCCACCTGGCCGCTGTTTCGCAAGGCGCTCGTGCTCACCGCGTTGCCCAACGATTGATTATTGAACGCAAAGCCAGGCGACAACGTCGCAGTTTGAAGTTGCGTCGTGGTGTTCGTAACCACGCCGGCCGGCGTCGAGGTCTGCGACGTTTGCTGGATGTTGGTAATGTTATCCAGGAAGCTGCGATCAAAGAGCAGTGAGTCCTGCAAGCCCAACTCCACGCCGAACTCATCCGTGTTGTTGAGCGCGACTTCGGCGATCAGCACTTGGATCATCACCATCGGCGGCCGCGCGTCGAGCTGCGTGACGAGCTTCTGAATCTCCGGGAAGTAACGCGGCGTGGCGCTGACGATCAGCGAGTTGCTCACCAATTCCGGCACGACGACGACTTCCCGTTCGATTTGCTCGAAGGCCGTGGAAGCCCCGGCCACCAATTGCTGCGTCTCGCGCTCTGTGCGGAGGAATTCGTTGACCGATTCCGCGATCGCGTCCGCCGGCGCGTTGCGCAACCGGTAGACTTGCGTTTCGCGCTGTTGTAAATCGCTTTCGTCGAGCCGCAGCAGGATCGCTTCGACCACGCGGAGGTCCCCCTCGCTGCCAGCCGCGATGATGCTGTTAGTGCGGGTGTCGATCGAGAAGCGGACCGGCAACACGCCGCCCCCTTCGCCCGTGCCGACGACCAGCCGCGCTTGCTGCTGCTGACCGCCGCGGCCCTGTCCGCCCGCGGCGGCTTGACCGAAGAGACCTTGCAACAATTCGGCGAGCGCCGAGGCGTCGCCGCGAATGATTGTGAATACCTTGACCTGCGCGGCGGCGGCCGGCGGTTGATCGAGCTGTTTGATCAATGCTTCGAGCAGTTCCATGCTGGCCGCGGGTGCGGAAACCAGCAATGAGTTCGAGCGTGGCTCCGCCGTAATCCGCACATCGGACAGCACGCCGGATTGCAATTGCCGGCGGCCTTCGCTGTCGATCGCCATGAAGCGAAGCGCGGTGGACTTCATCTGCTGAGCGCGTGACCCGGTCGCACCGCCGCCCTGCGACGGTACGATCGACTGTTGCCCGCCGCCGCCGTCGAAGCCCTGTCCACCGCCTTGACCGCCCCGTCCGCACAAGGCGGACGTCGTGGCCGTCAGCGCGTTTTGCAGCACTTGCTGCATTTCCTCGGCCATTGTGTTTTGCAACGGTACGACGCGCAGCTCGTTTTCCGCGGCGCTCGTGGGATCATCCATCCTTTGAATGAGCGCGCCAACTTCCGCCAAGTCACGCGGGGCCGCCTGCACAATCAAAGAGTTCGTACGATAGTCAGCCGTCGCGATCACGCGGGGAGACAGGCCCGGTACTTCCTGCCCGGCGCCGCCTTGGCCCCCTTGTCCGGCCTGACCGCGCTGCTGATAGAACTGCGTGATCAGCGTTTGCACTTCGGTCGCCGAGGCATGGCGCAGGCGGAATATCTCGAATTGCTTTTGCGGATCGACCGGCTGATCGAGCCGCTTGATGAGCTCCAACGCACTGTCGACGCTCTCACGCCGTCCGATCAACAATAAGGAATTCGGCTTCACGAGCGGCGTGATGCTCACTCGCCCTTGGCGCGGTTGGAGCATCGTGTCGTACAGCGTGGTGACCATCGTGGCCACCGCTTCGCTGTTGGCATTTTCCAGCGGATAAATCTCAATCACCGGCACCGTTTGCGCGGCAATCTGTTCGATCTCGTCGATGATCCGCTGCACCTTTTCCACGTCGGCCTGACGGCCGGTGATGATGATCGCGTCCATCCCTTCGATGTATTCGATGCGCACCTGCCCCAGCAGCGCCGCCAAATCTTCCGCCGTCGGCGGCGTTTCGTCTCCCGGCGGCTGCATTTCCGGTTGGTCGCCCGGCTGCCCCTCTTCGATGGGCTGCCCGTTTTCATCCAACTGTTGGTCGCCTTCCTCGTCTTCCTCGCCTTCCGCGGGCTGTTGGAACAATTGCGTCAGTTGTGTGCCTTGCAACTCATCAGTCCGCGGAGCGCGGCGCACCGCGGTCGTGCCGGCGTCGGCCGGAGCGGCGCCGGTTTGGTAGGCAGTGAGCGCCATTCGCAGTTTCTCGGGCGGCGCTTTGACGACCGGCACCACCTTGGTGCGGTTGCCGTCCGGGCTCGGGGCCGCGAGCAACGCTTCAATCAACCGCGAGGCCTGCGAGACATATGGCTCCTGGCCGTTCACGATCAACGTGCCCTGCCGCGGATCGAATTCGAGTTCGACCTCGCCGCCGCGATCGAGTTGCACTTTGTAGCGCGAGATCTCGCCGATCCGGCTCGTCGGCTTGCTTAATGATTTGTGCCAGATTTGTTCGAGCGACGCAGCCAGCGCCGGCCAGAGCTTGGCTTCCAAGCGAATCGGCTGCTGATTCTGCGCAAGGGGCGTCAACGCCGGAGCGCTTGGCGCGACGGGCCGCGTTTCGGCCGGCGGCTCTGGATTCAGCCAGGCGACGATCTTCGCATGCACGCTGGGCGGCGCGACGACCAACACCTGCATCGTGCGCCGATCGATCGCGAACTTCGCGTTGCGCTCGCGCCCGAATTCCTTCGCGAGATCCGCGTAAGCGCGTTCGAGCTGTGGCGCCGGAAAGCTGTAGGCGTGCAACAGCGGTTCCTCGGCGACACGCGCCGCGGGCCTCGACGGCGGGGCTTGCCCCGCAGCGTAGGGAGCCGAGGCCGCCGCGAGAAACAAAATTCCGGCAAATCTATTCCGCCAGGTCATCGTCCGCTCCTAATCGGAGTGTCTTGAGGCGCATCGCGCCCCGACGGCAAGGTCTGCGCCGTCGGAACAATCGGACTTATCGGAAAGATCGCCGCAGCTTCTCCAGTCAAACCCCCATTCTTGCCGTGGAGTTTGCTGATGACGCTCAGCCCAAAATGGCGAGCCAGCGCAGTTTGCGCGAGAGACGCAAGAAAAGAATCCAGGCGAACTACGCCGCCCGCGCGGAAGCGGTGGAATTGGCGCCCTGGGCGAGCGCCTCAATGCTCTGCCGCCGAGCCATGCGGCAGACTCGCTGCAATTCCGCGAGATCGCGCTCGATCGACTGCAACGCCCATTGTTCCGTGCGGGAATCCGCCGTGTGCCACTGATCGCAGCAGCGGTTGAGATGGTCCAAAACCTCGCGGAGACAAAGTGCCGTTTCGCGTCGATCCATGATGCGACTCCCCTTGGTGGTCCATACGCCGGCAATTGAATGTGCCGACGGTCGCCCTAAATGCAGATGGCGTGCCGAGCACACTGCCGTGGCCCTCATTTCGTGCGTAACCTTCACCACAAACACAAGTTGCGCCGGAGCGACGAGCGTCAGCACGCAGTTATGAAGGGAAAATCTTCTCCGATGCTTGCGTAGGACTTTCAATTCCGCCCGGCAGGACGCTAGCAACGCTGGCACGCTTCGCGCGGTGACTGAACACTTGCACACAACGCCCCGCCGCGCAAAAATACGAAGCGACGGCGATGAGGCTACCCGGAATGGGGAGGAAACCATGAGTGGTACGACGATTGATCGCTTGCAGCTGGTGGCGCCCGAGGGACTCGATGACTCGCTGGAGTTAATCCTCCAGGTCACCGATCCCGAAGTGCTCACGGAATTGACGTCGCGCCGGCATGGCCGCGAACGCCACGATTTCGCCTTAGCGGCGCTCCGCCTGGGCGTGCTTGCGCTGCGGCAAGCGCGCGGACAAATCGACGCCGACACCCTCCGCCGCGAAGGGACGGGACTGCTGAACCAGGTCCAGTTGGCGCTCACGGCGCACCAGAACGATCTGAAATCGTCGCTTTCGTCGACGCTCAAGGAATACTTCGACCCGCAAAACGGCCGCTTCCACGAGCGCGTCGACCGGTTGCTGAAAAAGGACGGCGAGCTGGAATCGCTGCTCGCGCGGAAATTGACCGGCGACGATTCCGAATTGCACCGCGCCCTGACGCGGCACGTCGGCGAGGAAAGTTCGATTTTCAAATTGCTCTCCCCTTCGGAGAGCGAGGGGATTTTGAAATCGATGAAGGACGTGGTCTGCGAGGAGTTGGATCACCAACGCGAACGCGTCCTGAGCGAATTCTCGCTCGACAATAAGGAAAGCGCGCTGCATCGCCTGGTCACGGAGCTGACCGACAACAACGGCAATTTGAAGGACGACCTGAAGAACAAGATCGACTCCGTAGTAAAGGAGTTCTCGCTCGACGATAACGATTCCGCGCTCTCCCGGCTCGTGAGGCAGGTCGATCTCGCCCAGAAGGCGATCTCCAGCGAGTTCTCGCTCGACAACGAGACCTCGGCGCTGTCACGAATGACGACCACAGTCGAATCAACCAACCTGGCGATCAGCCGGCATCTGACGCTCGACGACGAGGGCTCTTCGTTATACCGGCTGAAGCGCGAATTGCTGGACGTGCTCACGCAACACCAGAAACAGTCGCGTGAGTTTCAACTCGAAGTGAGCGAGCAACTCACGCGGATGCAAACGCGGCGCGAAGAATCGGCGCGCTCGACGCGGCATGGAGATGAATTCGAAGCGCAATGCCTGGAGTTCCTGACGGAGGAAACCAAGAAGTGCGGCGACCTGCTTTCCGCCACGGGCCGCGAAACCGGCTTAATGCGCGGCAGCAAGGTCGGCGACGCGGTGATCGAGCTGAATGGAGATAACGTCGCGGGCGGCGCGAAGATCGTCATCGAAGCCAAGGAAGAGAAGGGCTACGACGCCAAGAAAGCCCTAGATGAAATCGAGAACGCCCGCAAAAACCGTGGCGCGGAGATCGGCGTCTTCGTGTTCTCGAAACGCGTGGCGCCGAGTCATCTCGAATCGTTCGAGCGCCATCGCAACGACATCCTTGTCGTCTGGGACGCCGACGACGCGGCCACCGACGTCTGCTTGCGCGCAGCGCTCAGCGTCGCCAAGGCGCTCTGCGTGCGCAAAGCATTGGAGAAAGAAAAGGTCACGTTCGATACGGAACCGATCACCAAGGCGATTCTCGAAATCGAAAAACAGGTGCAGCTTTTCGAGGAAGTCGACAAGGCCGTGGGTACCATCAAGAGCGGCAGCGAGCGGATCGAAAACCGCATGCGCATCGCCCGCGAAACGCTCAACCGCCAGGTCTTCACGCTGCAACAGCAATTGGAGACGATCCGCGAACGGCTGACGCGCGAGTGACACGTTTTCGCGCGAAAGCGCGTTGAAAAGAAAAAGCCCAGGGAAGGCCCTCGATGTCGTTGACGATGGAACGTCTTCGGTGGCCTTCCCTGGGCTTAGCGGCATCGACGCCGAAAGCGCAACGCGCTTGCGCCGCGGCTCACGCCAAAATCTTGTCCACCACCACGCCCGCCACGTCCGTCAGACGAAATTCACGCCCGTTGAAACGGTACGTCAGCCGCGTGTGATCCATTCCAAGTAGGTGCAGGATCGTGGCGTGGAGGTCGTTGATGCTGACTTTATCTTCGACGGCGCGGTGGCCGATTTCGTCGGTCGCGCCGTGCGTGTAACCGCCCTTCACGCCGCCGCCGGCCATCCAGACGGTGAAGGCGTGCGGATTGTGATCGCGGCCCGTGCCTCCCTTTTGCACGATCGGCAGCCGGCCGAATTCGCCGCCCCAGATGACGAGCGTGGAATCGAGCAAGCCGCGCCGTTCCAGATCGGCCAGGAGTCCCGCGATGGGCCGATCCGTTTCGCCCGCGAAGCCAGAGTGATTGTCCTTGATGTTGGTATGGCCGTCCCAGCTCTTTTCGTTTTCTTCGCCGCCGCTATAGATCTGTACGCAACGCACGCCGCGCTCCACGAGGCGCCGGGCAATCAAACATTGCCGCGCAAAATGGGAACAACGTTCGTCATTCAATCCATACAGATCCTGCGTCTCGGCCGTCTCACGATCGACGTCGAGCGCTTCCGGCGCCGCCATCTGCATGCGATAGGCCAATTCGAAACTCTCGATCCGCGCCGCCAATTCCGCTTCGGCCGGATGCTGTGATTGATGCCGATGATTGAGCTGCGCGAGCAAATCCAACTGCGCGCGCTGCGCGGCGTCGGACATCTCGGCCGGGCGCACCAGATCATGAATCGGCGGGCCAGAGTTCGCGAGCGCCGTCCCTTGATACACGCCTGGCAAGAAACCGGAACCCCAGTTTTGCGAATAACCCTTCGGCAACCCGCGCCCCTTGGGGTCGTGCATCACGACGAAGCCCGGCAGGCTGCGATTCTCGGAGCCCAAGCCATACGTAACCCAAGCCCCCACGCACGGAAAGCCCATCCGCGCCATGCCGGTGTTCACTTTGAACAACGCTGGGCTGTGATTGTTCGAGTCCGTGAAGCACGACTTTAGGAACGCCATCTTGTCGACGTGCTGCGCCATGTTCGGAAACAGGTCCGACACCCAAGCGCCGCACTCGCCATGTTGCGCGAAGTTAAACGGCGACTTCATCAACGGGCCGACCTGGTCGGTGAAGAACCCGGTGTTCTGGTCGAACCCAGCGAGTTCCTGCCCGTCGCGGCGTTCCAGTTCCGGCTTGTAGTCCCAGCAGTCGACATGACTGGGCCCGCCGTTCATAAACAGCCAAATCACCGACTTCGCCCGCGACGGAAAATGCCCCGCATGCGGAGCGAGCGGATCCAGACTCTCGGCGGTCGTTGCGGCGAGCCCGGCATCCTCCATCAGGCCCGCCAGCGCCAACATGCCGAACCCGCCCCCGGCCCGCGACAGCAATTGACGACGAGAGAACGGCGAGATGCTCATGGGACCACCGAATTCAGGCGACGGCAGGGGCGGGACGACGCCTCTTACGATAGCCTGGATCGGGGGCTGGCGAAAGTCAGCCGTTCACATTACCAAGCGCTGAGGAATTCAATACGATCCTGAATTTCCTCGGCTGACAGCGTGGCGTGTAGATTACCAAGGCGACGTATCAAATCGCCGATTGGCCGCTGACTTGAAGCAATGATACCAAAGTGACTTCGCCCCGATCGCAGCCACGTTGCGTGAAGAGCTAAGTAGTCGCCGACATTGAAAGTGACTATGGTGCGACGGTTTTCCGAGGCCCAACGAAGTTGCGATTCGTCGTCGCAGCTACGACGCCCCGCTTCCTGTGTTGAAATAGCGTCTATCCCGCGCCGCCTTAGTTCCGAAGCAGAAGCCAAGAAGACATCTTCGTCGATATAGAATTGTATCGCGATCATGACAACTTCAAGTTCGAAAGAATCGCTTTAGCGTTCGCCTCGTCATCGCGAGCCAGATCCTCGTCGATCTCGACTACGTGGTCGTATGCGTAGGCCAGCGCATCATGGACGTCTCCCGGTCGCAGTTGAAACTGCTCGACGATTTCCTCGATGGACTTGTGCTGCCGGTACGCCGTCAGAACCGTTGCGACTCGGACTCGAGTGCCAACGACGACGGCTCGCCCGCCGCAGCGACCTGGAACCTTCTCAATATTGCGATAGTCAAACTTAGGCATTTCTTAGTCCTCCCGTAACGCAGGTACGACGCAACTCATTGTACTCGCCAGCGACCCGATATTCCAACTCGCTCTACTCCGCCGCCACCCCAAAGATCGCCGTCGTATTGTCGCGCAGTACCAGCCGCGCCAGGTCGATCGCGCGCGTTTCGCTCCAGCCGCGGTCGATGATGTAGCGCTCCGCCAGCACTTTCGCGAGGCAACGCTTGTACATGGCGAATTTCGGCAGCGCGAATTCCAGTTTGTACATATCGCTGTAGTAACCGATCTGCTTCGTCGCCGGCACTGCTTCGAGGCGTGCGCCGAGGTCGTGTTCGATGAACGTCGGCGTGTTCGAGTACCACCAGTGGCCGTTCGTCACGACGTTCGGGAAGATCCAACTATAGCTGGCCAACTCCTGATTCGTCACGCTGGCCAGCACCGAAATGGGAAACGTCACGCTTGGGAAGGCGTTGAACAATTCGCGATATTGAATCAGCGACACGCGGCTGTCGTACAGGTCTTGTCCTTGATAGACGCCGCCGGGATAAACGGCGCGATTGACGCCGATCATCAGGTCGAACGGCAAGCGGTGCTCCACGCACATCTCGGCCAGCGTCCAGAACACGAATCGCGACGCCGCCCGCTGTTCGTCGGCGCTGGGGTTGCCGCGCCACAGCGCCGCCAGCGCGCGATCTGCCGTAGCCGCATCGACGGGCGCTGGCGCGAAGTCGGGCGGGAGTGAGATCGCGCAGGCCCGCGCGTTGTGCTTGGTGAAATGCTGGAACAAGTTCGCGATCGCGCGGCGCACGTCGGCCGCGTTTTCGACGGTCATGTTTGTCGACATTTGCAAACGCTCACGCACCGCAGGTTTGACCAGGTGGAACACGACATCGTCCGTGCGCAGGCAGGGAATGTAGCGGCGCGTATCGAACCCGGTGAGGGGATCGTCGAAGTCGTTCGTCAAAAACACGCCGGACAACTTCGAACGCCGCAGCACATCATCGGCCCAGCCGGGCTGACTCATTTGTTTGGCCGAGTTGTCGTAGAGCGCCTCCCAATTGCCGGGCGACAGCCGTTCGTCGTTGAAGCCGAAAAACGTGCGGGCGATTTCGATCAGCCAACTGTATTGCACCGTGTTTTCGATCGGCGCCAGGTTTTCCACCAGGCGGCCGACTTTTTCGCGCGGATCGAGGCCCGGCTCCTCGATGGCTTCGCGGGCCAGACCGGCTGAGTGCGCCAATTCCGTGTAGTAGTGGTAGCCCAGGATGTCTGCCAATGTCTTCGCGGCCGGGGCATGGGGATTGATGTGCGTATGAGGATCTACCAGCGTCCAGCCGTTCATTTCGTCGAACAACCGCGATCGCAATTCCTGAGACATCGCTCGCTCCTTCCACCGTGGGACCAACCGCCAATAACTTGACCAACCGCGTTCAACCTGCCTAGCATGAAGGATAGGTTTGGGAGCCTACAAGAGCCATGCGTTCGTCGCACCGCGGGTTGATTATCGTTTTCGTCTTGCTGGTCTGCGCGCTGGCGTCGCGCGCCGCCGTGGCGCAATCCCGGAGCTATGGGCCCGCCGACATCTCCCGACGTTACAACCCCTACGAACCGACCTCGCGGGCCGTATACGACTACCGCGAGCCGCCCAGCTACGCCGCCTCGCGCCGGAGTTGGGATCCATACACGCCGTACTACAATCGTCCCGCCGTCTGGCCGTACTATCCGGGCTACTACGGCGGCTGGCACTACGGACCTTACGGCTATCGCTACGGGTTCTCGCCCTGGTTCGGCGGCTATGGGCGGTATTCCGCTTACGGGCACTATCACTGGCCGAACTCCTGGCGGATCGCGGAAGTGGGTCCGGCGCCGTTCGATCGGCTCGATTACGCCTGGCGAAGTCCGATTGCGCCGTTTGGTCCGGCGGCGATGATCTCGCCCGTCGATGTTGGTCGAGGATTTCCGGCGGTTCCGGCCGCCGCGGCGTCGGGCGAGTGCTATTATTGGTAGCCCCACCCCCGCATCTCTCCCGCCCTCGCTGGTGTGAAGGAGTCCCACCATGTTTCAATCGCTTTGGCGCGCTTGCGCCCTCGGCGCCCTGGTGTTCGGCGGCCTGCTGACCGCCTTCGCCTCGGCCGAGAATCACACCTACGGCCGCTATGGCCATGACATCGTCCCGTTCGTGCCGGACTCGACCGGTTACGTGGTGATCGCCCCCCAAGGCACAGGCCCCTGGAACGTGCCGCGGCAGAAGATGCGCGAGCGTCCCTACGACGACGGCGTTTACGACAGCAACGGCGGCTGGCAGATCCAATGGAGCTACGCCCCGCGCTACCCGTACGGCTGGTTCGGCGCCGGACGGAACACCACGTATTCACGTTCGCAAAACCCGCACGGCCGCCGCACCGAGTGGCAGGTGAAGTAAGTAGGCGATTGGCGAGCAAGTTGTGGCGCCGTCAGGTTGTGGCAGCGTCAAGTTGTGGCACGGTCTCCCGACCGTGCCACCGGCCCGACCGAAGGTCTCCAATTCCGCGCGCAACCGACCTCGCCGTGTCACGGTCGGGAGACCGTGACACAACACAATTAGGCTAATCGCGACTTCAGAGCCGCTCCCCAGGGCGGCTTTTTCATGCGCAGGCGTGTAGAATCGGCCATATGGCAATGACCGTCTTCGGCACGGAACTCAAATTCGGCCTGGTTCTCGGGGGCATGTTCCTGCTCGCCCTGGTCGTTGTCGTCGCGGTTATCTTTGCGTTGCTAACGCCGCGCCGCCCGAGGGACTGAGGATGAACGTCGAGGCAAAGCCACGGTTTACGCTGGGCAAGCTGCTGTTCATCGTGGCCTGCGCCGCGACGGCCGTTTGGCTCGTCACGCCGCCTTGGTTTTCCAATCCAAGCTGGATACCGGATCGGCCCGAGTACCAGTATCCCGCAATGCAGCACTTGGGCATCAGCAAAATTGTCGAATGGGCTGCCTATTGTCTCGTGGCGCTTCCTTTTCGCCTTGCGACGATCGCGTTCGTCTACGGGATATATGTGATGTCGCGAAAGTTAGCCGGCAGTCGCGGAAGGTGAAACGGTTTGCATCCCAGGCGCGGACAAAGGGCGGCAAATTCTTGAACTGGTGCGTACAATCACTGGTATGGACGAGAACCCGTACCAATCGCCGAAGACTGCTGGCAGCCGGCGTGTAGTGCCCGGCCTACGATGGTTTCTGTTCGCGCTCGCGGCGGTCGCGCTGCTGGCGGCGCTGGTCCTCCCCGCGTTTCAAAGCGCCGAAGAGGCGGACTCAGGTTCCATGTATCGACGTTGGCCTGTCGACAGGGATCTTCCGAGCGATGGTGCTACGCCTCCGTGAGGTGATTGCACTCCGACAGATGATTTCGCGTATCCACAACGTCCATTGGTAGATACTCCACAGGCAGTGCAACGCCATGAAATGGTGGGCTATTACTTGCGGCATCGTCGGCGGAGGTATTCCGTTCCTGCTTGGAACCTGTCTTGTCGGTGAACAGTTGGTTTACAAGGCGATCCATCCGACGCCGCCAGGTATGGGCGCATGTGGTAATCCGATGGTCGTTGCCATCGCTCTGATGGCGCTGGGCACGCCACTGGGTGCAGGCGTCTTCGCTCTTGTTGGATGGCTTCTCAGCGGCTGCGTTGCGTTCTACAAAAACAATCGCGTGGAACCGCCCGAGGAAGTAGCAGCAGCCGCGGCAGTCGAGCATCGATTGGATAACAACCCGTACAGGTCGCCGCTGAGCGCACCAGAGCGCAAGGAACGCCCCGTCAAGGAAATCCCGGACCTTACGTCAGAACAATACAAGAAGCTAGCAATTGTCCTTCTTGAGATTGTTGTGACCCTCGCGATCTTGGGGGGAGTTATGTCGCTCGCAATCATCAGCTGACCAACTGGAAATGGACGAAAACCCGTACAGGTCGCCGCAAAGCGAGCCGGAAGAGATTGCCGGTCATGGCAACCCTGATGCCGGTCGCTCCGGTGAGATACTTAGAGAAGCGCTCATCCTTCTGATCGTGGCTCTATTTGTGTTCGCCTTGTTTTGGCTGGCGGAATTCAACGCCTAACTGGCCAGCACCACACCGCTAAGACACGAACCGCCTGGCACCCACCTTTGACGCGCCCCGCCCCGTTTGCTAGGCTATGGGACTCTCCGGGCCTCCGCAGTGGGCGTTGGTCTGGTTTAGCCGCATTTTTTACGCAGTCCGAGGCCGTATGCGTCCCCGTCAGCAGTCTGGTCCGCCGAAGAAGCGTTCGAAGTCCACGATCCGCACGAAAAAGAAGGACCCGGTCTTCGTGGACGGCCAGCGTCCGCGTCCGATGTACGTGGATTACAAGGACTTGGAGCTGCTCTCCAAGCTCACGAGCCGCCAGGGCAAGCTGCTGGCCCGCCGCAAGAGCGGTTGCACCGCGGCCAGCCAGCACGCGGTCACCAAGGCCGTCAAACGCGCCCGGTTCATGGCCCTGATGCCGTACGTCGGCGACTGATCGTCGATTCGCGTAGGGCGGGCCAGGGCAGCTCGGCAAGTCGTTGCCGGGGCGCTGATCCGCGCACGCCGGATGCTATCGCTAAGAAAATCACCGCGGCCCGCCGTTTCCAAGACGGCGGGCCTGCTTTTTTTCGGTGCAGTGCCGTAGGCCGGAATTGCGGCTGGGATTTGGCCGAGGCTGCTCTGATTGCATCCGGCCCGCCCTACGTGTGATATTCCTTGAGGATCGCCACGACGCGGTCCTGGACCGGGCCACCGGTGACGTGGACTTGGCCGGTGCCGTCCACAAAGACGTTCACCTCGCTGCGCACGCCGAATTCCGGCAGGTAGATGCCGGGCTCCACCGAGAAACAGGTCCGGGGGAGTACGAGGCGTTCCTCGTGGGTTTCCAGGTTGTCCATGTTAGCGCCGTTGCCGTGGGTTTCCTGCCCGATGCTATGGCCGGTGCGATGGACGAAGGCCGCGCCATAGCCGGATTGCTCAATCAGGTTCCGCGCCGCCTGGTCGACTTCCCAACCGTGCAAACGGCGACCGTCGCGATAGGCGGTTTCCACGCAACGGATGGCCGCGTCGCGGGCTTGCCGGACGATCTGAAAGACGCGCTCGTAGGGCTCCGGAACCGTGTCGCCGACGAAGCCCACTCGGGTCAGGTCGCTATATACGCCGCGCGGGCGGTTGAGCTTGGCCCAGAGATCGACGAGGACGAAATCGCCGGCGCAGATTTCGGAATCCTTGCCAGGCTCCGGGGAGTAGTGCGGATCACCGCTATGCGGTCCGACGCCGACGATCGGCGCGTGATCGGTGACGAGTCCGTTCCGCGCGAAATGGTCCATGATCAGCCGCTGCACGTCGGTCTCGCGAATCGATCGGCCGCCGCGGACGCTGTCCGCGATGAACTTCCACACGAGACCATAAGCGGCCACCGTGTGCTTTTCCGCTTCGCGGTGCATGGCCCATTGTTCGTCGTCCCAGGTGGCTTCGAAGAGCTGCACCAGGTCCCCGGAACAAACCACTTCGGCGCCGGCGGCCCGGACGAGTTCGACTGTGCCCGCATCGACGCGCGAGACGTAGGGAATCGCGTTGCGGGCGGAGTATTCCATCGCCACGCGGCCCGCGCCAGCTACCAGGCTCGCGATGCCGGCTTCGAACTCTTCCCAACGGAGATAGGTGATGGTCTCGCCCGGAAGGTGCCCCAGCGTGCCGGGCTCGATCCGGTGGACCAACTTGCGCGGCGCGCCGGTGCGCGGCACAAAGTACGCGAACCGGCGCGTGGCATGCCGGGCGGGATCGATCTTCAGAATCCGCTGCGCCAGCACGTTGCTGCCGCGGAAATCGTAGAGCAGCCAGCCATCGAAATGAAAATCCGCCAACGCCTGCTGAACCGCCGGGATATCGAGCATGGTGCTCCTTCGGACGAAATTCGCGGGGAATTGATGTGAGAACCGCACCATACTAGCCGGTAGCGCCAGCGAGGGAGAGAGGATCTAGCTTAGAGCGCATCTGCGATAGGTCTAGCGCCCTCTGGGCAGTCTACGTCAACTGGTGAATCGCCTTTTTTCAAGGAGGTTTGCCATGGCGGCGGCGTATTCGAAGGAGTTTCGTCGCGAGGTGTTGTCCGCGTGTGACGCTGGCCTGG